>CAZTEN010000275.1:0-2556 GCA_964612495.1 uncultured Tissierella sp.
AAAATGATGGAACCAGGGGATTGGAGACGGCATTAAACAGCGATGCCGATCTGATTATTCTGGATTTGATGCTTCCCGGCGTTGAGGGCTATGAAATTTGTAAAAAGGTAAGAGAGCAGAAGAATATTCCTATTATTATTCTTTCGGCAAAGTCGGAGGATAGTGATAAGATACTTGGTCTTTCCATGGGAGCTGATGATTATGTCACAAAGCCATTTAACCCACAGGAACTAGTGGCAAGGGTCAAGAGTCAGCTTAGACGTTATATGTTCCTTGGAGATATGGGAAATGTATCAACATCATCCGTGCTTCAAACAGGAGGCCTTTGTCTGAATCGTGAAACTAAAGACTTTACTGTAGATGGAGAAGGCGTAAGACTTACTCCTACTGAGTTTAAGATGATGGATTTGCTAATGTCCAACCTTGGAATAGTTTTTTCTGCTGAACAGATCTATGAAAAGGTCTGGGAGGAAGAAGCATATTCTGTAGAAAATACGGTAATGGTCCATATCCGCCGAATCCGTGAAAAGATTGAAATCAATCCTAAAGAGCCTAAATATTTAAAGGTGGTGTGGGGTATTGGATACAAAATTGAGAAGTGTTAGCAGGCATTGGGTATCGAAATTATTTGCATTTATTTTGGTTGTAATATTATTAACGGCAGCCGTAGTTCAATGTTCAACTGCATTATTGATGGGATATAATATGGAATCTATATTAGTTGATGAGTATAAGTCCAGTAAAACAGCTTTCAAATATGAGATAAATAATGCCTTTCATGAGACCCTGTGGCTTGTTCAGAGAGAAGGGTTTGGGGAGGAAACTCCTGCTGATGAAGCAGTAGAAATACCGGCAGATGAAGTGCAAGAGCCTCAAGGAGCTCAAGTAATTAATGATGATAAGGACTATATCTTCTATATCACTGATGGTGTAAATACCTTTACAAATAAAGAGGGATATACAAGAGAAGACTTTGCAAGGCATGAGGATACATTTTTAGCATTTGAAAAAGGTAATGTTAACTATGGTAAAAAAGTTGATACATCAATTGTTTCTTGGTATTCAACGGAAGATGATATAACTCTTTATTTAGCCTTTACTGATGAATTTATGAATTCTCAGCAGAAGGCATGGGAAGCCGGGAGAGATATATTGGTTCCAATGGCTAAGTTCTTTGTAGCCTTTGTTTTACTGGCTATTATATTGATAATATATCTTACTCTTGTAGCAGGTAGAGAGCCTCATGATGATGAGCTTCATTTTAACTGGCTAGATAAAATATGGACGGAGTTTATGTTTGGAGCCTTAATCCTAACAATAATTGGATGGTTATTTGGCCTATCTACTTTGGGTAGATATAGTTTTAGAAGCTTTAATACTCCAATAAATAATATTACTAGTACACAATCCAATGCTATTTATTTAATAGGTGCTATAACGGTTGTTGTTGTTTCTATAGGTGGAGTAATATACCTTGCATTAATCCGAAAAATCAAGGGAAAGAGACTTATAAAGGATTGTATCACCTATAAATTCTTCTATAAGATTTTCCGTGGTATCACTGATTTTCTAAAGAGCTTCTTCGATGGCAGAAGATTTGAAAAATATCCATTGACTAAATCACTTCATCAGAGGCAGATAGTATTTATAGTGGCAAGCTTTATCTTAGTATTTTTAACCTTTATATTTCTTATGGCACCGCCTCTTATGATATTTCCTGTTGTTTTGGAGATTGTGATAATCTACTGGTATGTAAAGTACAACAACAAGACCTATGAGGATATAAACAAGGGTTTCAATGAAAGCCTAGAAGACCAGATGAAGTCCGAAAGGATGAAAATAAATCTAGTAACTAATGTGTCTCATGATTTGAAAACTCCCCTAACTTCCATAATCAGCTATGTAGATTTATTATCTAAGGAAGAAGACCTATCGGAAACTGCAAGGGATTATGTAAATATATTAAACGAAAAATCCAATAGGCTAAAGAACATAGTAGCGGATTTGTTTGATTTGGCTAAGAGCACCAGCGGAAATATGAACGTTGAGTTTGAAGAATTGGACCTAAAGAAGCTAATAGAGCAGACTCTAGGGGATATGGAGGATGATATCGAGAAATCTGGACATTTGATAAAAACTAGCTTACCGGAGAATCCGGTGATGATTAAATCCAACGGAAAGAAGCTATATAGGGTATTCCAAAACATCATAGACAATGCAATAAAATATTCACTTGTGGGCACAAGGATATTTGTGGAACTAAAGGAGAAGGACGGAAAGGCAATAGCCACAGTAAAGAACACCGCAGGCTATGAGATGGATTTTACATCCGAGGAGATTCTACAAAGATTCAACCGTGGTGACGAGTCAAGAACTACAGATGGAAGCGGGTTAGGCCTTTCTATAGCAGAAAGCTTTACAGAAGTAGCAGGGGGGAATTTCAAGGTGGATATCGATGGGGATATGTTTAAGGTGATTATAGGATTCGAGAAGGACAAATAAGAAAAGCTTCTAAAGAAGAGAAGAAGGGGTCGGGCTTAAATTATTTAATTAAAT
>CAZTEN010000276.1:0-2548 GCA_964612495.1 uncultured Tissierella sp.
AAGGTTTGGGGCTTGTCTTGTGCCGCTACTTTCAGCAGGAAGTGTTCGGCAGCCTGACGCTTGCCTTCTATACCATAATAAATGTATATTTCATCTTGTTGTAATTGGGATGATTCGTTTATGTGCTTAGCTGCTTCGCTCATTTTCTTAGGCATCTTTGGAGTCAAATTTAACTTGTTTAAGTCATCAATAAACCCACCTACGGCTTGTATTTCTTCATTCTGTTCATTGCTGAGCCACTTTGTTATTGACATTGAAAGCTCGTCAGTGTCAAAGAGTGCCATGTTTATATTTAATGTATCCAATAATGCCTTGTGCTGGTAATCTGACACACAATGACGTGCGAAATAATCAGCCATTTTACTTATGACCGCCTCATCCTTTATGGCATTGCGTTTTCCACTTCTGAGTCTGCTGATATAGGATGGATCAAGCTTTACCTTATGACCTAAGGCACTATTGCTGGTATTGGTTAAATTCATAAGAAAATCTAACTTTTTAAAAAATTCCAATTTTGTCACCTCTGTTTAATTATAGCAAGTGATTGTTTTGAAATCAACAAAATTGGCACGATTCATGCCAATAGATTTGTCACGGTCAATTTCATAAAGACTCTTCCATAATAGGACCAAAACAAGTATAGTTTTCTAATGAAGATAAAGAAAATATTAACAAAAAAATCTTATGTGAATATGAAGGAGGAAGTTAAAATGCGAAAGAAAAGAATATCATTAATATTGTCAGTCGTGATGATATTATCATTTTTTGCTTCTGTACCCATGCCGGTATTTGCAAGTGAAACAGAATTATTCTATGAAGATTTTGAATACTATGACGAAAATGTTTATCCATCTAGCTTTAATCTAAAGTATGATGGCACAGGCTCAGGTAATCAAAAGGTAATCAGCACACTTGATTACAATAATGAAAACACTAAAGTTTTTCAATTAGAGGGGGCAGGTAGTTGGGCTTCAGAACAGTATGTAAACCTGCCTTCTGAATTGCCAGAAGTACTTATCCTTGAGGCATATATTATGCCGGTAAGTGGTAATAGTCCTGGAGAAATTTCCTTGCGTAATTTGAATGTAGGAACTTGGGGAACAAGAGTAGCTACTGTTTGGTTTGGACAGAATGGTAAAATACAGGCAATTCCAAATGGCAATTATCTCAGTCCTATTGATTTGGGGGACTATACTTTTGGTCAATGGTATAATATAAGATTAGAGGCTAACTTGCTTACGAAAACATACGATGTATACATAGACGGGACAATAGTGGAAGAAGACATTCCAATGCATCAAACCGTAGAACCCAAAACTATAAGCCTAGTTGCAGGTAACCTTGGGACAAATAAAATATATTATGATAACGTAGGTCTCTATACTGAGATTGATGAACCTTTCTCAGGTGGAACAGGTACAGAAGAAGATCCTTATTTAATTTCCACAGAGGGTGATCTATTTGAATTAGCACAAAAAACAACTGCTGACAATGCCTTTATAGGGGAATATTTCATTCAGACAAAAGATATTGAGATAACAACATTATGGACTCCAATAGGATGGAAGGGTAATTTCTATGATACTAACCTACCATTCGAGGGACATTATAATGGGCAGAATTATAGCATTTCTAACTTAAGCATTTCCTCTGCTATAAGTTGGGCAGGACTATTCTCAGTTGTAGGAGCAAATGGAATCCTAGAAGACATTAAACTGGAGGATGTTAGCATAGAAGCAGGTTATCATTCAGGTGCTTTAGTTGGAGAAAACAGAGGACAAATTATAGGGTGTACAGTATCTGGTTCAATCAACGGAGCCGGTCAGTTGGGTGGCTTAGTTGGCATGAGTCACAATGGTTTATTAGAAGATTGCCATTCCTCCATGACAGTAATTGGAAGCCAAGAGGCTGTAGGTGGCTTGGTAGGTTATTCAACAAATAATTCTGGCAATGCAGCAGATTCAATTATAGGGTGCAGTTCTACCAGTAATGTTTCTGGTGTTCAGCGTACAGGAGGTCTTGTTGGGACATTGCAAGGCGGACTATTATCGGAAAGTTTCGCTCTTGGAGATGTAAGTAGTTTAAATAATTATACTGGCGGACTAGTGGGAGTTGTTGAGTCTGCTAATGGTTTTGTTGCTGAAGTTAGAAACAGCTATGCAAGAGCATCTATCTCGGCTCCAAATGACAAATATGTGGGCGGAATGTTTGGGGCTAATTTCTGGGGGGCTGCTTCAAATTGCTATGCAGCAGGAAGCATTGCTGCATCCGGTGCCAATGTAGGTGGTCTAACAGGTATGATTTACTCAGGTACAATTACTAAAGATTGCTACTATGATGCTGAATTATCAGGCTTGTCTGATGAAGGCAAGGGAACACCAAAATCAACTGATGAAATGAAAAAAATTTCAACCTATAATAATTGGTTTTTCCCTGCAGTATGGACTATAAACACAAGTGATAATGATGGGTATCCAGCACTTGAATGGCAGGGTTTCACACATGAATCCCTATCAGATAACGCAAGATTATCGGATTTATCAGCTTC
>CAZTEN010000277.1:0-2531 GCA_964612495.1 uncultured Tissierella sp.
AGGCATGCTAACTATTGTCTTGATTACTTTACCTACTCTTTCTAACCTTTAATAATTATATTATAAGAATTCATTTATGTAAAGTCCCTTTGCCCTTTCTAACAGCTCATCCGTTGGATACTCATGTGTTTCTTTTAATTTAGTAAAATCGAATAATATTAAGAAGCTCTCTTCATATAATAAATTCCTATTAGCTGAATTATTGACAAAAATACGAAGAAAGATACTGCTATATTAACGAGCATTCCGCTAAAAAATTGTTCAGGCAGCATTTGAATCATAATATCAGTATTTGGATCTAATAGCCAAAGCTTATTGGTAAAAAATATATGATGGAAAACAGTCCAATACTTTGTAAAATCCGAAGCCACAATAAAACCAATAATTAGAACTAATATATGGTTTGTAAATAAACCAAAAAATAAAAGCTTCCCTAGAGTCTTCTTATTTGTTCTTATTGCAGTATATATTAAAATTACTATTGCAATAAGCATAGATGCATATTTTAATACCCTAGCTAAATTAAATAGGTCCTGCACATCCCTCATATGAAGTACTTCTTTTTCATTGAAGTGAGGCGCTAGAAGTTCATCTTTTCCCTTGCCTTTCAGATAATCTATAAGATCCCCTGCTATAGTATCCAATTGTGCTAAGGATTTTCCAGTTACTCCTACAGTGTTATTTCTTTCAAATTGTTTCAAATAGTAGCTTCTATTATAGGCATTGCTTTCAATTGCTATAAGGAGTAAGGCTAAGGATATTGATAGGATTAGAGCTATATATAATATTTTTCTCAATTATAATTCCCCCATTTAAATGTTGGAGATTAGGAATAAGCAGCTGTTGATGAATAAGGAAGCCGGCCGCTTATAGGAGCGGGTGATATTTAGCATCGTTATAAAAAATCCAAGAGGTAGCCCTCTTGGATTTAATTAATTGCTTTTTATAATATGCTTAATATTTACCATATTCTTTCGCAACTTTAACCATAACTTTTGCTTTCTCAAAGTCCAGTGGTGCTGGGTACTCGCAACCTGTAGCTAGAATAAATCCACCATTTTTCTTGAAGGTATCGATTTCTTTTTTAACCTCTTTTTCAACATCTTCAATGGAAGCTGTCATTAAATAGCCTGGATCTATATGTCCAATTAGTGTAAGCTTATCTCCATACTTTTCTTTCATTTCTTCAAACGAATTACATTCTGCACAAACATGTAAGAAAGAATATGCGATAGGATTCATCCTTTCAATCTGTGGATCAAAATATGAGCCTTTACCACAGTTATGAATCATAACCATGCAGCCTCTGGAATGAATAAGGTCTGCAATTTCCTGCATATATACTCCTTCAAACTCATCCCACATTTCAGCACTCATAATAGTTTGAGATGCATAAAGAGTGTCAAACATAATAGCATGGACACCTACATCGATTACAGCATTACAGAAATCTTTTAATGTTTCTGTAATCTCCCTCACGCATGCATGAACTTCATCTGGGCTCTCATATAAATCCATAAACATTTCTGATGCGCCCCTCATCATACTAGCTATACCCAAAGGTCCGAAAACGAAAGCTACTATAGGCTTTTCTTTACCTTTAGCTTCAACAAGCTTTTTACATAGTTCAACATGCTCACTCATTCTTTTAGATTTTAAAGGATCGAGTCTCTTGATTTTAGCATAGTCTTCTTCAGATTTTATTAATTTATTATCGCTTGGACATGCTGCCTTATCTTCAAAGTACAACAGCTCCTGTCCCCAATCTGCTGCTTCTACAGAAAGGTCTACTAAAGAACAAATAACATCTAAGTCTAATTCATCAGTAGTTTTAATTATTGCCTCTGCACAAAGGTCTACATCCTTTGTCCATTCTTCATAACTAATACCAAGAACTTTTCTTGATACGCTATTTATAAGTGGGTATACAGGGACTCTATCAGCTTCTTTGTGCTGTAAAATTAGGCCAACTCTTTCTAGTGAATTCATTAAAAAACCTCCATTATAATTTTTTTAAGTTTATTAATTAAGAAGACGTTTACAAAGTCCTACTGCAGAAAGTGCATCCGGAGCGAATCCATCAGCCGTGATTTCATTTGAGAAATCTGTCGAAACTGGTGCACCACCTATGATTACTTTTACTTTATCGCGTAATCCTTCTTCTTTCATTAGTTCAATAGTATCCTTCATCATAAGCATAGTAGTAGTCAACATAGCTGACATGCCAACAACATCAGGATTATGTTCTTTAACCAAGCTAACAATTGCTTCCGGGGAAACGTCTTTACCAGCATTAACAACTGTGAAACCATTACTTTCTAGCATGATACCAACAAGATTTTTTCCGATATCATGAAGGTCACCTTGTACAGTTGCCAAAAGAACTGTGCCAGCTGATTGGATATCGCCAGTCTGCAACAAAGGTTTTACAATAGAAACGCCTTCCTCCATTGCCTTTGCACTCATAAGTACTTCAGGAATGAACATCTTGTTTTGTGAGAATAAAACTCCAACTTCAGACATTCCTACAA
>CAZTEN010000278.1:0-2530 GCA_964612495.1 uncultured Tissierella sp.
GGCTTCTGATTCAGACTTTGAGCTTTTTGTACTATATCATCTATGGAAGCATACTCAAACCCTGTAACAAGAGCAGCTACACCTTGATGGGCATTCCCCTCCGCCATAGAATCAAGTTTCTTTTTATCTACCTCTTGAATTATAACATTCTTATCCTTAGCCATAGCGATTATCTTATTAATCGAGCCCTTTAAGTCTCCCTTTAAAACATATAGTTTATCTATATGTCGGTCAGACTTTAGCAGTTCCATAACCGGATTCCTACCTACTACATATTGATCATCCATATTTATTCTCCCCAATTCACTATTCTCTAATATTCTTGAATTTCTCCCTAACTTCTACTATCTTTCCACATGTCATACTACCTTCAGGACAAGCCCCTCTTACACATCCCGGACCAGCATTCTTAAATAATATTGGATAAGGCTTATTAACTTCCTTTAGCATTTGTATTGCAAGTCCTCTAATTTCCCATTGAGCTCTATTGCAGCATCTTAAGGAGAAGAAGTTTAAGAGGGTTCTAGTATTCATTGTAAAGACTATCTTAGTTTCACAAGCATTAGGAAAAATATATCTTGCATCCTCAATGGCTTCCTTCTCAGCCTTTTGTCTAGCTACCTTGTCATCTAACCCATCACTTATATATTTATTATAATGGTCCTTATAAAGAATAGCGGAAATTTCATCATAGTACTTTTGGTCCTCTTCCATTGCCTTTATGAATAATTCCTTGGCTTTCGAATTGTTGCCAATATTAGGGGGAAGTATATATTCAAACTGGTTAAGCCTTACGTATCTCTGGCTTTGCTGTGAGTAACTGGCAATTCTATGCCTTACTAGTTGATGTGTTAAGGTTCTTGATACACCCTCTACTCCAAAGGTGAAGGTCACATGTTCTATTGGGCTCTCATGCCCCATATCCATTAGAAGATTTAAAAATGAATCGACCTTATCATCGGTTAAATTTTCTTCGATCTGCCCAATACCTACCGGTGAATAGCAAAGCTTTGCTGCAGCTGCTATGAGTTTGTCTCCTTCTGGAGTATACCTTAACAGTTGAACCTTTAACATATTATCCCCACTTTCATATTTCTAATTTTAAGATATAATCAAAAACTTCCATCAATCTATCATCTTGATTTGTAAGATATAAATATCCTAAAACGCATTCAAATCCAGTAGCATATTTATAATCTATTAAATCTGCATTTTTCGGTGAAGAATTGACTTTGGCATTTCTGCCTTTCTTAACATAATATCTCTCATTTTCAGTAAGAAATGGTTCTAACTCATGTACAATCTTAGATTGACCTTCGGCCTTTACAAATTTCTTAGCAGTTCTATGAAGATGATTTACCTTAAGGTCTTTTTTTAATATGCTCGTCCTTATTAAAAGTTCATATACTGCATCCCCAACATATGCAAGCTGTAAGGGAGAGAGCATCATAATGTCCTCTCCAGTAATCTCTTTATTTACTTGTCTGAAAATATTATTATTCATCCTATATCCTTTTCCACTTCACACCATCAGCAGTATCTTCTAGTATTATACCCTGTTCTTTTAATCTATCCCTAATTTCATCTGAAAGCTTATAATCTTTATTTTTTCTAGCTTCTATTCTCTTATCAATTAGTTCTAGAATTTCATCTTCTAATATCTCATCTTTTTTAGTAAGAATTCCTAGAATCTTAGATAACTCCATCAATAGCTTATAGCTATATTGGATAAGTTTTCTAGAAGATGATTCATATAAATTGCTATTAGTATACTTAATCAATTCAAAAATAGAGGTAATAGCATCTGCGGTATTCAGATCATCTTCCATGCTATTTATAAACTCATCCTTAAACTTATCTACTTCCACAAACATATTTTCTTCTTCTTGGCTTAATTCTCTATCTTCCGCCTTACCCAGCAGATACTCCAGCTGTTTTTTACCGTTATAAAGTCTTTCAAGTCCATTCTTTGTTTGATCCATTACATCTCTACTAAAATTAATAGGCGATCTGTAATGAGCTGATAAGAGAAAAAATCTAAGGACTTCCAGGTCATATTCCTTTGTTACATCCTTCACAGTAAAGAAGTTCCCTAGAGATTTGGACATCTTCTGATTATCTACAGTTATCATGCCGTTGTGAAGCCAGTAGTTTGCAAATGGTTTTTCATTAAGGGTTTCCGACTGAGCTATTTCATTTTCATGGTGTGGAAACTGAAGGTCCTCTCCCCCTGAGTGAATATCTATAGTCTCTCCCAATATGTCCTTAGCCATAACAGAGCATTCTATATGCCATCCTGGTCTTCCTTTTCCCCACGGACTATCCCAAGAAGGTTCGCCCTCCTTTTCCTTCTTCCACAAGGCAAAATCCATAGGATTTTCTTTTTCATCACTAACGTCAACCCTAGCTCCACTTATTAGATCATCTATATTCTTCTTAGAAAGCTTCCCATAATCCTTTGCTTTTTCAACTCTAAAATAAACATTACCATCAACATTATAAGCAGCATCTTTCTTGATTAGTCCTTGGA
>CAZTEN010000279.1:0-2522 GCA_964612495.1 uncultured Tissierella sp.
GCTTTTGAATTAAAGGACATATCAGACCTAGTAAAGGACTGTGGTTTCAAGGTATTTTCAGGTGCTATAGAAAATGGTGGATGTGTAAGGGCTATTAACCTTAATGGGTACGGAGACAAATTTACTAGAAAAGATATATCTTCACTTGAAGAATATGCTAAAACCTATGGGGCTAAGGGTCTAGCATGGATTAAGATTACAGATGAAGGTATTACTTCTCCAATTGCAAAATTCTTTAATGAAGATGAGATGGAAAATATACTCGCAAAGGTAGAAGGTAGTATAGGGGATTTAATTTTAATAGTAGGAGATAAGAAATCTGTAGTATCTGACAGCCTTGGAAATCTTAGAAATGAAGTTGCAAGAAGGTTGAATCTATTACGTGGAGATAATATATATCCTGTATGGATTACAGAGTTTCCTCTATTTGAATTTGACGAAGATGAAAATAGATATGTAGCTAAACATCATCCATTTACTCATCCTATGGATGAGGATATAGATTTTTTAGAAAGCAAACCTGACCAGGTACGTGCCAAAGCCTATGACATGGTAATCAATGGGGATGAAATGGGTGGAGGCAGTATTAGAATCAATAATTCAGAGCTTCAAAGAAGGATGTTTAAGGCTCTAGGATTTACAGATGAAGAGGCTTATGATAAATTTGGTTTCCTTATTGATGCCTTCCAATATGGTACTCCTCCTCATGGTGGAATAGCTTATGGATTTGATAGATTAATAATGCTATTTACAGATAGTTCAAATATTAGGGATGTAATTGCATTCCCTAAAACTCAATCAGCTACAGACCTTATGACTGATGCACCGTCACCAGCAGCTGAGAAAGCCTTAGAAGAAGTGCATATTACAGTGGTCCCATAAGTCGACGCAACAATACTTTGATTAATAAATAATCCATAATGGATTGTATATTTATTAACAAATATTATATGACATATGATAGCTTGTTTTCTTTTTATATGATATAATAAAGTTCAAACATCTCAATCTATTTAATAACATATAAAAATTGTTTTGTAATTGCTTCGTTGATAAAAAACGTGGAATTGTAGTTGAAGCAGGAGGTTAAGTATGGAAAAGGTTGGATTTGTAAGACGAGTTGTTGATAATAAAGTAGAACTTGTTTTTACTAGGGCATCTGGCTGCGGAAATTGTAATGGTTGTGCAGGTGGATGTGAGACTAAGGCTCATATAGTTACTGTTGAAAATAATCTGGATGCACAGGTTGGAGATTTTGTAGAGCTTAGGGGTGAATCCAAGAGTATTATGAAATATATGTTTATAATATATATGTTTCCTTTTGCTTTCTTCATTTCTGGAATATTAATTGGTAATAGTTATTTTAAAAGTATAGATAACCCTAATTATGAACTATTGAGCTTTGGGATGGGTGTTCTAGCCTTGTTTCTGTCATTTGTATTTATTAGACTTATCGATAAAAGAGTAGCTAAGTCTGGGAAGGCGACTATGTTTATGACCAGAATTCTATAGGAGGTAAGGATGGCTGAGAGAAAGGATATAATTACAAGATTAAAAAGAATTGAAGGTCAGATAAAAGGAATACAAAAAATGGTTGAATCTGAACAATTCTGTGGGGATATTCTGATACAGATTGCTGCAGCTAGATCAGCCTTAAACAGTACAGGTGGATTGATTTTAGAAAATTATATTAAGAATTGTTTAGGGGATAGTTCTAAAGGCGCAATTGAGGAAAAAGACCTTGATAAATTAGTGGACATTATGTTACAGTATACTAAACAAAATTAATTCTATTGCAGTAGATATTAATCTGCTGCAATAGGATTTTTTAATAAAAATTTAAAAAAAACGAAAGGGGAACAAAGAATGGATTTTACTAATCTTCAAAAACACGATAGTGAGATTGCAGATGTTATTGATCAAGAGCTAAAGAGACAACAACACCATATTGAGTTAATAGCATCTGAAAACTTCGTATCAAAGCAAGTTATGGAGGCAATGGGAAGCCCAGTAACTAATAAATACGCAGAAGGTTATCCAGGGAAGAGATACTATGGTGGTTGTGAAGTTGTAGACGTAATTGAGAATATAGCAAGAGATAGACTTAAGAAACTATTTAATGCAGAACATGCTAATGTACAACCTCACTCAGGTTCTAACGCTAATCTTGCGGTTTATATTTCGGTATTAAAGCCAGGGGACAAGGTTTTGGGAATGAATCTATCACAAGGTGGACACTTAACTCATGGAAGCCCTGTTAATATATCAGGATTATACTATAACTTCATTGCTTATGGAGTAGACCCGGAAACTGAAGTTATAGACTATGAAGTAGTAAGAGAAATTGCCCTAAAAGAAAAACCAAAGATGATAGTTGCAGGTGCTAGTGCATACTCAAGAGAAATTGACTTCAAGAAATTTAGAGAAATAGCTGATGAAGTCGGAGCTTACCTAATGGTAGATATGGCTCATATAGCTGGCTTAGTAGCAGTAGGTTTACATCAAAGTCCAGTTCCATTTGC
>CAZTEN010000280.1:0-2502 GCA_964612495.1 uncultured Tissierella sp.
GTTTGAATGGTTTCGGTTAGAGTAAATGGATTTTCATATAGTAAAGATATTTATGAGTTAATAAGGGTATTTTTCCCAAAGGATGAAATAGTAAATGTAGATAAAGATGTCTACGATGATTATTTTATTGATAATTTTCTTATTGATAGAACGGTAAAAACTAAAATCTACTATAAGACAAATATTAAAGCTGAATCATATGTCGATTTGAACTCATACGACATTAATAAATCTAAGGACAAGACAGTTAAAAATGCAATTAAGAAATCAATATATTTAGCCTTAGTTAAATTAACTGGTAAGGAACTACCTTGGGGAATTCTTACTGGAATTCGACCTACTAAGATTGTACACGATCTATTTGAGAAGGAAATTTTAGAAAAGGATGTTTCTAGAATTTTAACCCAATCCTATATGCTTAATGAGGAAAAATCAAGGCTAATTATGGGTATTGGTATTTTACAAAGGCCTTATCTTTATCCAATAGATGAGGATAAGTTCAGTCTATATGTAGGAATTCCTTTTTGTCCAACTAGATGCATCTATTGCTCATTTGCATCACTTTCAACAGAAAAGTTTTCATATTTAGTTGATGAGTATGTTGATAAGCTAATATATGAACTAGAGTGTATCAAGGAGTTAACAAAGGATAAGAAAATAAATACTGTTTATATTGGTGGAGGTACACCTACAGCTATACCTTTATCTAGCTTAGAAAGAATAATCCATACAATAAACTCCTGTTTTGGAAGAAAGAATATTTCTGAATTTACTGTAGAAGCAGGTAGACCTGATACGATTACTTTAGATGTTTTAAGAATGTTAAAGGCACATAATGTAGATAGAATCAGCATAAACCCTCAGACTATGAATGAGAAAACCCTTAAAAATATCGGTAGAAATCATACGCCAAAGGATATAATTAATGCCTATTATATGAGTAGAAATGTAGGCTTTAAAAGTATAAATATGGATTTAATAGTTGGACTTCCAGATGAAGGGGTGAAAGAGGTTTGTGATACTCTAAAAGCAATAAGTATGCTTAATCCGGATAACCTTACGGTACACACCCTAGCAGTAAAAAGAGGTTCCATATTTAAGGAGAAGCGAGAGAATTATAAATTAGAAGAACAAAGAATCATTGGTGAAATGCTAGATGAAACCAAAAAATTTGCAAAGAGTAATTTTCTTGAACCCTATTATTTATATAGACAAAAAAACATCCTTGGAAACTTTGAAAATATTGGGTATAGTAAAAAGGGTCATGAATGCATTTATAATATATCAATCATGGAGGAGAGAGAATCTATAATAGGCGCAGGGGTTGGTTCAACCACAAAGATTTTTTATCCTAATGAAGGAAGAATAGCAAGGATTTTTAATTTCAAGGATATGAAGGAGTATCTTACAAGAATTGATGAAGTTATACAAAGAAAAAGAATATTAATAGGTAACTGATAGACTTATTTATTTTTCAAGGAGGAAGGTTATGGGAGAAAAAATGGGTAATTTGAGAAGAACAACTATGTGTGGAAATTTAAGACCTGAAAATGTAGGTGAAGAAGTAGTATTAATGGGTTGGGTTCAGAAGGAGAGAAATCTTGGTTCCATTATATTTGTAGACTTAAGAGATACAATGGGCATTACCCAGATAGTATTCGATGATACCATATCTGATGAGCTATTTAAAAAAGCTGAGACTATAAGAGGTGAATATGTTTTAGCAGTAAGAGGAACTGTAAGAACAAGGTCATCAGTAAATAAGGATATACCAACAGGAGAAATTGAAGTTTTAGCAAAGGAATTGAAGATTCTAGATGAAGCTATTACTCCTCCTATATATATAAAGGATGATGATAATGTCAGTGAACCAATGAGGCTAAAATATAGGTATTTGGATTTAAGAAAACCTAAAATGCAGGCTAATTTAAAATTAAGAGCTAAGACAGCAAAGATATTAAGGGATTTTTTTTATGAAAACAACTTTGTTGAGGTAGAAACGCCAATGCTTACTAAACCTACTCCAGAAGGTGCAAGGGACTATCTTGTACCGAGTAGGGTGAACCCGGGAAATTTCTATGCATTACCACAATCACCACAACTTATGAAACAGCTATTGATGGTATCAGGTATGGATAGATATTACCAAATAGTAAAATGCTTCAGGGATGAGGATTTAAGAGCTAATAGACAACCTGAGTTTACACAGGTTGATGTGGAAATGTCCTTTGTAGATGTGGAGGATATACTAAACATAAACGAAAAGCTTCTCTATAAGTTGTTTAAGGAAATAATGGGAATTGAAATCGAACTTCCTATTAAGAGAATGACTTATAATGAGGCAATGAATAGGTTTGGAGTAGATAAACCAGATTTGAGATTTGGATTTGAATTAAAGGATATATCTGAATTAGTTAAGGATTGTAGCTTTAAGGTATTTACAGGGGCTATAGAAAACGGTGGTGCTGTTAAGGCCATAAACGTTAAAGGTTATGGTGATAA
>CAZTEN010000281.1:0-2470 GCA_964612495.1 uncultured Tissierella sp.
AAAGTCTACTAATGCCTGTGGTTGAATTAGATCAACTTTTAGCTGAAGCTGTTTAGCACTTCTAACAGAAGGTACTGAGCAACAAGGCATATCTATAACAGTTGTCACTCCACCTCTAGCAGCCGCTGCCGTTCCTGTAAGAAAGTTTTCTCTATGAGGAAAACCTTGATACATGAAGTGAGTGTGGGAGTCGATACATCCAGGTAGTGTTAAATGCCCCTTTGCATCAATAACTTCTTTTGAATCAATCTTATCTACATCGTCAATAAATCCAGCTATTTTTTCATCCTTAACTAAGATGTTTGTTAATGTACTATTATCGCCTTGAGGAACCCTAGCATTTTTAATTATTACATCATACATTTTTTAATCCTCCTTTAAGTATCGAAAGAAATCGCTTATCAATTTCATCACACCACCGAAACGAGATGAACCTCTTTATTTCTTTAGGATAATGATAGCACACCCTCCTCCAATAAACCTTGTAATTTTACTATAAAAATTTGCTAGGTTTTTATAAAGAAGGTGGTTTTATTTGTATGTTTTTTCTAGTTTTTTGTGGGTATTACATATATAATTGTTTAATTCCTTAATATATACTTTATGTATCATATGAAATTTAATGTTAAAGGAGGACTTGTATTGACACTTAAACTAATCGATTTGTCACAGGAGATTTACCAAGGAATGACCATATTTCCAATTCATCAAAAGACATTCATAATGACCAACCAAACTCATGAGCAAAGCATGAAGGATACCGGTAGTAAGACCCTTGGATTTTCAGCAAGAAACCTACTTATCAGTGAGCACGCAGGAACACATAGTGATGGAGTATGGGAGTATAATCCAAATGGCCCTACCATAGATAAAATGCCCTTGGAATACTTCTGGGGGAGTGCAATATGCCTAGATCTTAGCCATATTAGATATCCTTCTTATATTGAGCCCGGGGATCTGGAGACCGCTTTAAAAAACTCGGGTCAGGCCATAAGGAAGGGAGAGATAGTTCTCCTATATACAGGACACCATGATAGAACCTTTGGGACCGATATGTTCCAAAAGGAATATTCCGGATTAAGCTACGAAGGGGCTAAGTGGCTGGCAGAACAGGGCGTTGTTAACATAGGAGTAGATGCCCCAGCAATAGATTTGACTCCCGATGATACTGATTTTTCAGCACATCTGCTTTGCGGCCAGTACAATATAACCAATACAGAAAATCTATGCAACCTAAAAGAACTAGTTAATAAGCGATTTTTATATATGGGGCTTCCTTTAAAGATAAGAGAGGGTACAGGGTCCCCTATAAGAGCAGTAGCATTATTAGAAGAATAAAAACCCGGCTTTCCGGGTTTTTTACTTCCCTAGAATCTCCTTAATCTTAAGAGCTATCTCTAGATTCAAGCGATTATGAGGGTCCTCTAAATTCATTCCTGTTATTTCATTTATTCTGCCAATTCTATAAAGGACTGTATTATAGTGTGTAAATAAATCCTTAGATATCTTAGTTAAATTTCCATTGTTTTTAAAATAGGATTCCAGAGTCCCAATTAAATCTGTGGATTTTTTATTATCATAATCCACTAGGCCCTTTAAGGTTGAATTGTAAAAATCCTCTAATTCATCATTTAAATAATCCTGGCAGAGAATTTTATATATGCCCAATTCATCATAAGTTACTATTTCCTTACATGTGATTGTTTTTCCTATGCGAACTGTTCTAACTGCATCTAGGAAGCTTTTATGTACATTATCTAGATGCTTATATACACGCCCTACCCCTAATTTTAAGTCCAGGTGCTTGTACCTATCTAAGAAGGTGTCCTTTAGTCTCTCATTAAAATTCTTTATCTTCTTATTTATATTCTTCGCATCAGGAAAAGCAAGTAGTATTTGTATTCCATTTACCTTTGTAGATACAATGCCTTCTAGCTTATAATAATCTATAAGGTCCTCAATAGATTTAACAAAGGTGTTTACATAGTCTCCATAGTTTTCAAATTCCAAATCCAAATCTGTAAACTCTTGACCTTTAGGTTTAATACTCATAACTTCTATAAGGAAATAAGCATCTTCCTTAAGGTTAAAATACCTTGCTCTATCAAGGGCTTTTTTCTTACGTTTTGTATCAGGTGAAACCAGGTCATCAAAGAAATCAGATCGATATCTTAATTCAACCTCCTGAACAGATAAATCCTGAAGGATTGAAAGAGCAATAGTTGTTGAAGCACTCTCTATAATGGCTAGATCGAACCCCCCAAGGGGCATATGAGTTGACCAGGCAAATATATGTCCATGAACCTGATCCTTTAGTAAAATGGGCATTACCATCCTATCTACATATTTCCCATCTACTAAAACCTTATCCTCGTTTAGCCTCTTGAGTCTATCCTTAGATCCATTTGCTTCATAGAATATCCTAACCTCATTTAGCAACTCTTTTTTAGTCACTTCACTTGCATCTCCA
>CAZTEN010000282.1:0-2418 GCA_964612495.1 uncultured Tissierella sp.
GGTATGCCCCATAAATACATTAGAGCAATGAGGATTTTTGTAATGCACTATAAACACTCTTTGTCAGAATGCCTGCTACAATAGTTGCTACCAGAGTGGTTATTGAGGAAGTTACAAGTGCGACCTTCCAATCAAGATGTACTACTAAAATCAATCCTAGCATAACGCAGAAGTTGCCGGTAACATTACTAGCTATTTGTGCCAGCATATGGTGGCTTAATTTCTCCATGGAAAGTTTTGCAGCTACTAATGAATAGGCAATAGAGCCAATGGTATTGGCGAACAGAAAAAAGAATGCCAAGGGTGAATAGGCAGTTGCCATGGCTACAACAGCTTCCAATAATCCTGAAATAATACCTGCAGGTTGTCTGTACATTAAAATAATAAGGCCTGTAAAGAACGACCAGCATGTTCCATTAAAGAGTAATAATGTAGGGTCCAAAATTCCGTCGATACGTCCTGTAACCTGCATCATAATCAGGAATACAATCCCTAAGATAACAGCTCCTACTAAGGCTTTTGTGTCTGTTCTAAATAACTTATCTTTCATTTATATTTCCTCCTTGAATTATGTAATATTATCTAACTAATGGTAATACCTTGTACACAAAGCTGATGATTATTACCAAAAACATGGTGATGATTAAAACAATATCGTAATTCTTAATAGACAAATTGGATGAAAAGGTTCGGGTTTTGCTCCGTCCATAGCCCCTTAATTCCATAGCCAGGGCCACTTCTGTTGAACGTCTGACGGCACGGTATAAAAAGGGGAGAAAGGTTGGAATAATACTCTTGATATTATCCCAGACACTTTCCATTTTCAGTCCTCTTGTACTCTGACTCTCTATGATTGACATATATTCATCCTTCATCAGAGGGATGAAGCGGATGCTTAGTCCCACCAGCATCGCAAAGCGGTAGGGGATTTTGAATTTGATAAGCATTAAGGTAAAATCCATGGGTGAGGATGATGTAAAAAACTGCATACTTGCAAAAACTATAATGGTTGCCTTGAGTAAACCGGTGAGAGCTAGTGGTATAGCTTCACTGTAAATCTTAAGGATTCCCCATTGGTAGATTAAAGTGCCTTCCTGGCAGAAGAGCAATTGAAGAATCAGCATCTGAAGTCCCAAAAGCAGCATGGTCATAATCATGACCTTATACTGTTTCAATGAGCCCGTTAAGAAAAGAGAGACTGTAATTCCAACCAATAAAACAATGCACAACTTTCCAGCGGTTTCACAGCTCAGAGAATAATAGATCATCACAACATACCAGGCAAGCTTTGTCCGGGGATCAAATTTATCAATAAATTTTTCATTATTTTTAGTACTATAAGAAAGTTCCATTTTAAACCTCCTCAAATGAAATAACATTTTTAAAATTTAGACCAATTTCCTTAAGAGTATCAAGATGCTCGTCTAGATCTCTCGTTAAAATATCTAGTTTAATATGATGGTTATGCAGGGCAACTAACCTATTTGAATAGTTTTTAGCCATGGTCAAATCGTGGGTAATAATTAAGACTGTTTTGCCCTTTCTTGATAAATCTGATAGTTTATCCATAATAATATAACTCTGATTCTCATCAAGACCCGAAGTGGGTTCATCAGCGATGATGAGCTCAGGATCGCTGACTAGGATTGAGGCCAATGCCAAAAGCTGGCGTTGACCGCGGCTTAATCGTTGGGGGTGAATTTTCTTGTAATCTTTCAACCCTACGAATTTCAAACACTCATCTACTTTTTTATCCACAAATTCTTTTTGCTCACCCTTTACTTTCAGTGAAAATCCAACTTCTTCCTCCAGAGTGTTTGCAAATATCTGATAATCTGGGTTTTGGAATAAGAAGCCGGTGCGCGAACGGATCTTTGTTAGGTTCTTCTTATTAAGAGGCTGACCAAACAATTTAATTTCACCACTTAAAGGCTTCAAAAGACCTATAAGTATTTTTGCCAGGGTTGATTTTCCGGAGCCGTTTAAGCCAATGACTGATAAAAAATCGCCTTTATTTATTTCCATATTGATATCTTCACAGCCACCCAAATTGTTTTTGTACTTATAGGAGGCATTTGAGACCTTAGCAATAACCTCCTTTGGCTTACTGCTATCAGCATTTAAGGGTATATTGTGTTTTAGTCTTTCTTTAAATTGCTCATTTTTTTCCTCATAATATTCCTTAGGTGAGTACTGTTTTACAATTTCACCATCCTTCATATAGAATACTCTGTTGGCATAAGCAATGACTTCTTCAATACGATCCATGACCAAAACAATGGTCAGATTCTGGATTTTATTTAATTTCCCCAATCGCATATAAAGTTCCCGACGACCCTGGGGATCCAGTTCAGCGGTGGGCTGGTCAAGAATCAAAATAGGGGCATTTAGGGCTAAAACACCGGCCAAAACCACACG
>CAZTEN010000283.1:0-2395 GCA_964612495.1 uncultured Tissierella sp.
TGTTGCGTAGTTATCCCCACAACTTTCATGCTTTTCACCCCTTTAACCCTTGTTCACTTTTCACTACTTCTTGTTCTCTCTTATCTCTTATCTCTTATCTTTTTGCTCTTTCAGATACGAAAAATCTCTCATATATCCCCCTATCCATGTAGGTTTCAAATAGACCTCTCATTATATTGTCGGTGATTTTAACCTCCTTGTCCACTATGTCCAGCCATAATGGAACTCCACGGCTATTTTCCGGTGTAAGGGTAAATACAAGATTTGCCATGTCTTCTAACCTATCTCTCTGGCTATCTATTATATCCATACCTACTACAGAAGGCTGTAGGGAGGATCTTAGAAATACTGATGCATAGCCTTGAGGCTCTTTTCTGTTGGCATCATCCCTTATGAGTATCATCTCACCATAATCCAGAACTCCAAATAACAATTCCCTATCATATAAGAGCTCCTTTATATTGGCATCTGCCTCCCTAAGCTTATCACCGATTATAGATGTTTTTATATCCTTTATTACACCAAACAAGGTAATATCCTTATCCTCACATATCCCTCGAAGGTCCTGCCATTTATCATCTGCGTAGATATTATATCGGATAAGTCCCCCATCCATAATAATAGCATGAGGTTTAAGGCTAATACTTTCTAAGGCTGCCTCTAATTCTATATTAGCAAGCATCTTATCTTTCTTTTCCTCTATTATCCTATCTCCTTCTTCTAGAAGGTTCTCCCTTTCCTCAGATACCAAGGGGGTGTAAATATGGGTCTTATAAATGGGTTCATCTTTTTTAGCAGTGGATTTGGCTAATCCCTGGAATAACTCAATATAATGGGGGTATGCTCCCCCGATACGATTATTGGAGCCATCCACTCCAACAATGCCACCATTTTCATAAATTTGATGAAGCTTTTCTTGATCAAGCTTTTCCATTTTCTTTATTTGACCTACATTTTTCTCTATAAAATCTCTTATTTTCTGTCGGTCCTTACTGAATACATTTTTATATTTTAAGCTTAATAGCTGATTAATTTGAGATATCTTTGTCTTTAGTTCACCATTTAAATTATACATAAGCCCTCTTTCCTTTAGCAATATTTATCCATCTATTGACTTTTTTTGTAAGTATGGTATAATTATGTAACAACTAGCTTTACACCACTAATCAATCACACTACAAACTATAGGAGGAATTACAGATGAAATCTACAGGAATAGTAAGAAAGGTAGATAATTTAGGCAGAGTTGTAATACCAATAGAATTAAGGAGAAATCTTGACATAGATGTAAGAGACGCACTGGAAATCTTCGTTGATGAAGATCAGATTATCCTTAAAAAATATGCACCAGCATGTATATTCTGCGGACAAGCTAAGGGTGTAACACAATTTAAAAATAAGAATATCTGCCCAGCATGCAAAGAAGAATTAAATAAGTAATTCCTAAAAAACATTCTATGGATTCCCAAATGATCCTAGAATGTTTTTTTATGGCTAAGCTTTAAAGTTTCAAACTTTCCGCATATACCTCATTTTTAGATAACTTGTACTTTTCAGAGACTGCCTTTACAGCTTCTTTTTTAGTAAGTCCGCTTTCTATTTGCTTTGTGAGCTCCTTAATAATATCTATCTCTAAGATTTCCTCAAAGGAATTTCCTTCTACGATTATGACAAATTCACCCTTTACTTGACCCTCTGAAAATCTATTAAGGGCTTGATTAAATGTTCCTCTGAATATTTCCTCATAATGCTTAGTAAGCTCACGTCCAATGGCAATCCTTCTATCTCCAAGTACATTCAACATATCACTTAGGCTTTCTTTAACTCTATGAGGGGCTTCATAGAAAATAATGGTTCTTTTCTCTTTCTCCAAGTCCTCTAAGGCCTTAATTCTATCTCTTTTTTTAGATGGCATAAAGCCTTCAAACACAAATTTATCCGTATTTAGTCCACTTGCAACAAGAGCAGTAATGGAAGCCGTAGGACCGGGAAGGACTACTAGGTCTATCTCCTCATCTATGGCCAGTCTTATAATATCCTGGCCCGGATCCGATATACCGGGCATACCTGCATCTGAGATGATGGCGATAGACTTTCCTTCCTTTAAATCCCGGATGAGCTCAGGTCCTTTTTGTTTAATATTGTGCTCATGATAGCTGGTTAAAGGCTTTTTAATTTCATAATGATTCAAAAGCCTTAAACTGTGTCTCGTATCCTCACAGGCTATTAAATCCACTTCTCCCAATATCCTAAGGGTTCTAAGTGTAATATCCTCAAGATTTCCTATAGGAGTAGGACATATATAAAGTTTGCCGTATTCCATTTTAAACATCACCTCCTCTTTCCCTTTCACTCTTAACTCTTAGTTCTTCACTCAAGCTTCCGTTGTTCGTTA
>CAZTEN010000284.1:0-2387 GCA_964612495.1 uncultured Tissierella sp.
AAAAGTAGCCAAACTACATGAAAAGGTAGCAAATCAAAGGAACGACTTCTTGCACAAAAAATCAAGACAGATAGCCAATGTCTATGATGCAGTAATAATAGAATATATAAATATGAAAGCAATAGCACAATGCTTAAATCTAGGGAAGTCTACAAATGACAATGGATTTGGTAAACTAAAGATATACCTCGACTACAAATTGAAGGAACAAGGTAAACAACTAATAAAAATTGACAAATGGTATCCATCAAGTAAAAAATGTAGTCATTGTAACACAATAAATAAAGAACTAACCCTATCTCAAAGAAGTTGGAAATGTAGCACTTGTGGAGAAGAACTAAATAGGGATATAAATGCAGCAAACAATATAAAAAATGAAGGGTGTAGGATATTAGGCATAGCCTAAAAGAGAATAAGAACCGTTGGGCAAACGGGGATAGCTTGGTAAATATACTGACAATGGTCAGTACTTCCCAAGAAGCCCCCACTTCTAAAGTGGTGGGAGTTGTCACTACAAGACTAGGATAATTATTCATTGCACCCATTTAGAATATAAGATATAATCATTTGATGAGTATTTTTATGAATAGTAATCAATTAATTTAGGCTAAGAAAATAAATGTAATATATACAATAGAAGGAGTTATGAGATGAAATTAGGAATAGTAGGCCTACCTAATGTAGGAAAGAGTACATTATTTAATGCTATTACTCAAGCTGGAGCAGAATCAGCAAATTACCCATTCTGTACCATAGAGCCAAATGTTGGGGTGGTAGCGGTACCTGATGAAAGACTGAACAAACTTAGTGAAATTTCTAAATCTAAAAAAATAGTACCAACTGCAATTGAATTTTATGATATTGCAGGCCTAGTAAAAGGTGCCAGTAAGGGTGAAGGTCTTGGTAACAAGTTCCTAGGACATATCCGTTCAGTAGATGCAATTGTACATGTTGTAAGATGTTTTGAAAACCCAGATGTAGTCCATGTAGATGGAGAAGTTGATCCTCTAAGGGACATTGACACCATTAATATTGAGCTTATGCTATCTGATATGGAGCTTTTAGAAAGACGTTTTGAAAAAACAAAAAAAGCTGCAAAATCTGATAAGTCCTTGGCCTTAGAGTTGGAATTAATAGAAAAGGCTATGAAGACCCTAGAAGATGGAAAATCCATAAGAACTCTTGAATTAAATGAAGAAGAAGCTGCAATAGTAGCTAGCTTTGACTTATTAAGCTCTAAGCCAATTATCTATGTGGCAAATATCTCTGAGGATGATGTTGCTAATAATTCCACAAACCAATATGTAGAAAAGGTCAAGGAGTTTGCTGCCTCAGAAAATGCCGAAGCTATTGCAATCTCTGCCAATATTGAGGATGAAATCTCACAACTTGATCCTGCTGAAAGAGAAGAGTTCTTGGCTGATTTAGGGCTTGAAAGTTCAGGATTGGATAAACTGGTTAAGGCAAGCTACCATTTACTTGGTCTTATAAGCTTTATCACTACCGGTGAAATTGAAACTAGAGCATGGACTATAAAGAGAGGCACCCTTGCTCCACAGGCTGCAGGTAAAATCCACTCAGATATTGAAAGAGGCTTTATCAGAGCAGAAGTTATTGCTTATGAGGATTTAATGAAAGTCAGCGGCAGTATGGCAGCAGCAAAGGAAAAGGGCATTCTTCGTATAGAAGGTAAGGAATATGAAATGAAGGACGGAGACGTCGTTCACTTTAGATTCAACGTATAAAATAAAACCAAGTGGCTAGCCACTTGGTTTTATTTTTATCTAATACCATCTAATTTCTGATTCATTTGCTCGTAGGTCATCATCCCCGGTACTTCAACAAGTAAGATACCCTCAGCATCTACAAAATATGAGGTAGGGTATCCTCTTACCATATAGGTCTGAGAAATTTTACCGTCCTCATCAAGGACTACATCAAAGCTATATCCGCCTTCATTTATATAATCCTCTACAGTTTCCTTGTCTTCCATTACATCCACTGCAAGAACTACTAAATCTTCATTTTCGTCGTCGAATTTTTGCAAGTCAGGCATCTCCATATCACAATATACACACCAAGTAGCCCAGAAATTAACAAGAACTATTTTTCCCTTATAATCGGAAAGGGATACTTCCTCTCCGGCTAAGTTCTTAAGAGTAAAATCCGGTGCCGGCTTTCCTATTGCAAATTCTACTTTTTCATCGGCAGCTTGTGGAGCTTCTACCACCGGTTCATCAATTGGTTTTTCTACTTCTACCACAGGCTCGGAAGCCTGTTCCAGACCTGAACTATTCTTGCTAGTACAGCCAGCCATTGAAAATATCAGTACAATAACAATAAATAATAAAACAAACCTTGATTTTATAATTAAAATCTCCCCCTTT
>CAZTEN010000285.1:0-2371 GCA_964612495.1 uncultured Tissierella sp.
GCTGCTATCACCTGTGGAGATGTAATAGTGGATAATGTAATATCCAACCATATTAAGCCTGTTATTGCAAAGCTTAGAGAAGCCGGCTGTACAGTAATTGAAAATGGCGATAGCGTAAGAGTAATTGGCAATGAAAATCTAAAGGCAATAGATATAAAGACTCTTCCATATCCTGGATTCCCTACTGATATGCAGGCTCAATTTATGGTGTTGATGACCTTACTTGATGGGACAAGTGTAGCTATTGAAACTGTATTTGAAAATAGATTTATGCATGTTGACGAACTCAAGAGAATGGGAGCAGATATTAAAATCGATGCTCGTTCTGCTATTATTCAAGGTGTTAAGACCCTTGCAGGAGCACCTGTAAAGGCATCTGATTTAAGAGCTGGTGCAGCCTTAGTCCTTGCAGGTCTTGTAGCCGATGGCGTAACTGAAATTGAAAACATCCATCATATAGATAGAGGATATGACGGAATAGAAGCAAAGTTCTCAAAACTTGGAGCAAAGATATATAGAAAGACTTTTTAGGTAAGCATTAGTGAACAACTAACAGTGAACAGAGAACAACGATATAGCAGTTAAGAGTTAGAAGTTAATAAGAAGAAAATGGCGATCTTTGGGGTCGCCTTTTTTGTGTTTAAATTTAAAACAATATTAATAAGTTCTAAACATATCTCCATTTTCATAGTATTAATTATACTATAGAGAAGAGGGGATTTGATGAAAAGAATTGGAGTGTATATGCTTGGGGTCTTAATAATAACTATTCTTATACCGACAGTTATTGTTAAGACCTTTAATTTTGTGCCCAAGGAAAATGTGGCTTCGGGTGAAAGTTTTGAGACGGGAGAAGGTTCTATTCCGCAGATTATAGCTTCTAAGGAGCCTATTGCAATAACAGGGCCTGCTGAAAAAATAAGGGTGTTTAATCCTTATAATGATAAAGTAGAGGAAATGGATCTGGAGCTCTATGTAAAAGGTGTAGTTGCAGCTGAAATGCCTGCTGAATTTCATATTGAAGCGTTAAAGTCACAGGCAGTTGCTGCCAGAACCTATGCAGTAAGCAGAAAGCAAAGGTATCCGGAGGGGCATCCTGATCATGAGGGTGCCCCAATATGTAGGGGAATTCATTGTCAAGCCTATCTATCCCTGGATGAATTAAGAGAGATTCACGGAGAAAGCTGGGTTGAAAAATACTGGGGGAAGATAGAGGAAGCTGTTGATTCTACCAGAGGTATGCTCATATATTACAATGATCTGGTAGCAGAACCCCTATATCATTCCACCAGCGGCGGCCTTACAGAGGATGCTGTAAATGTCTTTGCAAATGATACACCCTATTTGAAATCTGTGAGCAGCCCCTATGAAGAAGGATCACCGAAATTTAAGACCCTAACAACCCTTACCGATGTGGACTTTGTAAACAAGATTAATGAGAAATATCCAAAGGCAAAAATAAATGTTGAGAACTTTTTTGATAAGATTAAGCTTATTGAGAAGACGGACAGCGGAAGGATAAAGAAGATAGCCATAGGTAATGAGATTATTGACGGTAGGGATATAAGAGAACTATTTGCCTTAAATTCTACTAATTTTAATATTGCCTATGATCAACAGTTAAAAATTATAGATATTACCACCTTGGGCTATGGTCACGGAGTAGGTATGAGTCAATGGGGAGCCAACGGAATGGCTAAAAATGGTAGTAACTACTTAGAAATATTGAATCATTATTATACGGATATAGAGATAAAGAAATAATATAGAACCTTAATAAGCAGTTATATACTGCTTATTAAGGTTCTTTCACAATTTATTGTGCGTAAATTGTGAACTGTGAATTATGAAATATTTTTTTCTCCATTTTATGTATGGATACCTACGATGTGGAAATACTATTTACAAATGGAGGTGGACAAATTGAAAAACAAGAAATGGCTTAATTTTATTAAACAAAATGGATTTCTAATCTTTCTTTTTATCTCAGTTATTATTGTCGCAACCGGTACAATCCTTATAGCCACTGAAGACTTAAGGATTGTCAAGGATCCCCAGGAGGATGAACTAGTGATTCTGGATGAGATTAAGAAAGATTCGGAGGATAGCAACATAGAAGCATCTAAAATTGAAGATACGATAGAAGAAATTCAGGAAGAGACTAAGAAAGAAATCCAGGAAGAAACTACAGAAAGTACAGATGAAGAATTAAACGAGCTTTCAGCTGAAGATGAGCCTGTTGAAGTGGCAAAGGAAAACTTAGATAAAGAGGAAATGGTACAAGAAGTCAGCAAGACTAATGAGGATATTGAAGAGATAGCTATTCAATCTAAAGAGATAAGTCAATGGATGCTACCTGTTGAGGGAAAGA
>CAZTEN010000286.1:0-2343 GCA_964612495.1 uncultured Tissierella sp.
TTTCCCTTACCATCTTTAAGCCTTCTAAAGAAATTCTGATATGCTTCGTCTAAATTATAAATAGCATTGGTTAGGGCGAACTTATCTACTTCTTTGAGCCATATATATTCATTTTTTAATTCCCTGTTTAGGTGGTTATTACAATCTATTTTAGATAAAGATTTATCACCATTTTCATATCCTTTTATCTTTTTATCTAGGTAATAATTGTAGACGAACCTACTACATCCAAATGTCTTAGCTAATTGCTCTTTTTGAATTTCATTTGGATATATCCTATATTTATATGCTCTAAGCATTATATTTCACTCCAAAGCTTATTTTTATTTCTGGATATGACTTAATAGTTACTTCTAATAATAGAATAACATACGTTCGATAATAATTCTACTATTACATAAGCTTTAAGCATCCATGAAACTGCTTGCAGGAATCTCAAGCACCGCCGCAACGAGGTGAGTGATTATACACCCACCTCGTTGTAGAACAAGGAATCCGGCCGCTTGCAGAAGCGGGGGATATATTTAACATTTGTTGCCACTAACTCATGACTGAAGTCAAAAGAATGCGTGGCAACTCCTTCAATGTAGGTTGAAGTGGTACACTTTTAGAATATCATTTATACTCTTACCATTATTATGGTATATAGGTGACTGGCACCTTTAGGTGGCTGGCACCGAAAGTTTCCTTAAAAAAACTGACTTTTAAGTTTAATTTTTAGCCAATTAGTGATAGTATAATAAAAAAGATTTATTTAAGGAGAGTGTACTATTGCCTAAGCGAACTGATATAAAGAAGGTATTAATAATTGGCTCAGGACCTATAGTTATTGGTCAGGCGTGTGAATTTGACTATTCAGGAACTCAAGCCTGTAAAGCCTTGAGACAATTAGGATATGAAATAGTTCTTGTTAATTCCAATCCTGCTACTATTATGACGGATCCAGAAATTGCGGATGCAACTTACATTGAACCATTAAATGTTAAGAGTGTCACCGAAATAATTGAAAAGGAAAGACCGGATGCAGTATTACCAAATTTAGGGGGTCAAACTGCATTAAATCTATGTTTGGAATTAAATAAGGCGGGAATTTTAGAACAATATGGAGTGAAGATTATCGGTGTTCAGGTAGATGCTATTGAACGAGGTGAGGACAGAATTGCATTTAAAGAAACAATGGCTAGTCTAGGGATTGAAATGGCAAGAAGTCATGAAGCATATACTGTGGAAGATGCGGAAAAAATAGCTCAAGAGCTTGGTTATCCTGTAGTTGTAAGACCTTCTTATACAATGGGGGGCACCGGTGGAGGTCTTGTATATAATCTGGAAGAACTCCGAACCATTGTAAACCGTGGCATTTCAGCAAGTATGATAGGACAAGTACTCATAGAGGAATCAGTACTAGGATGGGAAGAGCTGGAGCTTGAAGTCATTAGAGACAGCAAAAATCAAATGATAACAGTATGCTTTATTGAAAACATAGATGCTGTAGGGGTTCATACTGGGGATTCCTTATGTGCAGCACCAATGCTTACAATCAGTAAAGAGCTTCAGAAAAGATTACAAGAATATGCATATAAGGTTGTAGAATCCATCGAAGTTATTGGGGGAACAAACGTACAATTTGCCTATGATCCAAAAACAGACAGGGTAGTAATAATAGAAATAAACCCTCGTACATCTCGTTCATCAGCCTTGGCGTCAAAGGCTACAGGGTTGCCTATAGCATTTATTTCTGCAATGCTTGCTGCGGGTCTTACCCTTGATGAAATACCATATTGGAAAGAAGGGACACTTGACAAATATACGCCTTCAGGGGACTATGTTGTAATTAAATTTGCTCGTTGGGCATTTGAAAAATTCCATGGTGTAGAGGATAAATTAGGTACCCAAATGCGTGCAGTTGGAGAAGTAATGAGTATAGGTAAGAACTATAAGGAAGCATTTCAAAAGGCAATTCGCTCTTTGGAAATTGGACGTTATGGTTTAGGCTTTGCAAAGAATTTCAATGAATTGTCCTTGCAAGAACTTCTTTCGCTGTTAAAAGAGCCAACAAGTGAACGTCAATTTATTCTATATGAAGCTCTAAGAAAAGGAGCTGATATAGAGCAATTATACAAAATGACTTTTATTAAGCCATATTACCTGGAGCAAATGAAAGAGTTGGTAGAATTAGAGGAAGAAATCTTGAAGTATAAAAATCTGATGCTTCCCGATGAATTGTTGAAACAGGCTAAGCTGGACGGATTTTCAGATCGTTATCTTGCGGAGCTGTTAAATAAAACCGAAACTGAGATTTGTAATCATAGAATTGAAATAGGTATAACTGAAGGCTGGGAGCCG
>CAZTEN010000287.1:0-2338 GCA_964612495.1 uncultured Tissierella sp.
TACCTATAGAGGAAGGAGTATTCTTGCTAGTCTCTTTGATAAAAAGAAAGCTGTCTATCACCTTAATGACTAGACAGCTTTCTTTATTTTTGTTGATTTTATGCATGTTACGTTTTTTAGTTTAAGCTTTTGTATTACTAATTCGTAGACTTGGGTATTTCCTGAGGTGTTGATTTCTAAGAGACCATTAGGGGTCTTTTTTTCTAAATGATTATTATGAAGATAAGCTCTAATAGCTTTTGCTTGCTCGAAACCGGGGTCTATAATCTTAATCTCCGGCGTTATTTCCCTAAAAATATTATCTACTATGGGGTAGTGGGTACAAGCCAGAACCAGATTGTATACATCACCTTTATTTTGCAAATTATTTATATGCTTAGAAATAATTTTTTTGATTTCTGCTGAATCGAAATCTCCTCTATCGATTAAAGCTGCAAGGTCTCTGCTACCTTCCACTGATATGCTTATATCAGGATTTCTTTCCTTCAAGAGATTTTGATAAATCTTAGAATTTATGGTAAATTCTGTTCCTAGTATAGATAGGTTATAAGTATCCATCTTAATGATTTGTTCTACTGTAGGATGTATAATATCTATTATGGGAAAAGTAAATTTATCTTTGAAAACATCAATCAAGGCTGAAATAGTATTGCATGCAATGGCTACAACTTTTACATTTTTCCTTTCCATGAAATGGAGTATATCCATGGTCAAGGCTAATATTTCTTCCTTAGTTCGATTCCCATAGGGTACGTTAATATTGTCGCCAAAGTAGATTATATCTTCGCCTGGAATTAATTGTTGAATTGACTTAACAACTGTAAGACCGCCAATTCCCGAATCTATTACACCGATTCTTCTATCCATAGTCCCCTCCTTGGCATTGATTTGTCAGTAAATTATATTGTAGCATAATAGGAAAAGAAGTCAATAAAATATGAGTATTTTTGTTTTAAATGGGTAAGTAAGGTGACTGTGTTGGAAATATTATGATATAATGATGTGTAGATGTCCCACTTCTTATGAAAGGGTGATAAATATGGAAGCGACTAATAGAAGAGATGAGCTTTTAAGAATACTCAAAAGCTCCAATTTAGCCATTAGAGGAAGTGACTTAGCAGATAGATTCCAAGTAACTAGGCAGGTAATAGTGCAGGATATAGCCATATTGAGAGCTAGTGGGCTTACTATTCTAGCGACTCCACAAGGTTACATGATTCCTCCTAAGGCTGAGACTGCTTTGCTTAGAAAGACCATAGTAAGTAGCCACAAGGGTTATGACCATATGGAAGATGAATTAAGGATAATAGTGGATTTAGGCGGAAGAATAATAGACGTAATAGTGGATCATCCCCTTTATGGAGAGATTAAGAGCCCCATTAATGTAGGCTCAAGATATGAATTAGATGAATTTATGAAAAATATTAGGGAAAGCAAGGCTGAGCCCTTATCATCTCTAACAGATGGGCTCCACCTCCATACTCTAGAAGTAAAGGATGAAAACATATTTAATATGATAAAGAAGGCCTTGAAGGAAAAAAACTACCTCTTTGAGGGACAATAGGGACAGGGGGAAAATCATGGCTAAAAGGAGTGCTAGTAGTGTTAAAAACTATATAGTAAGGATTTTAAACGGAATGGCCTTAGGTCTTTTTTCATCCCTTTTAATTGGCTTAATTATTAAGCAAATTGGAACCTTATTTGGAATTGGAATTCTAATAGATTTTGGAAATGTGGCACAGAAATTAATGGGACCTGCAATTGGTGCAGGGGTTGCTTATAGTGTTAATGCCCCTCCCTTGGGTATTTTTGCATCGGTAGTTGCGGCTACCATAGGGGCAGGAGCCATATCCTTTGATGGAGCCACTGCTATAATAAATACAGGAGAGCCGGTAGGAGCCCTTGTTGCAGCCCTTGTTGGAGCAGAGTTTTCTAAGATTATTAGCGGAAAGACTAAGCTTGATATAGTACTTGTACCAATTGGAACTATAATCGTGGGAGGGCTCATAGGGAATTATGTAGCCCCATATATCTCTAGCTTTATGACCTATATCGGAGATTTTATCAATATGGCGACTGAATTACATCCGATACCTATGGGAATACTAGTATCAGTAGTAATGGGAATAGTGCTTACACTTCCCATAAGTAGTGCAGCCCTTGCCATATCATTGAAGCTCTCAGGTCTGGCAGCAGGAGCAGCAACTGTAGGTTGTGCAGCCAATATGATAGCTTTTGCCGTGGCATCCTATAAGGAGAATGGTTTTGGAGGACTAATAGCTCAGGGGCTTGGAACATCTATGCTTCAAATTTCCAATATAGTAAGGAATCCCTTGAT
>CAZTEN010000288.1:0-2328 GCA_964612495.1 uncultured Tissierella sp.
GGAATAAACGTCCCCATTTTCCTTCCGCCTCCAGGAAAGTAGGTTGACCTCATAAATATTCATAGGCTGATTGTATTGGTCACCTAGCTTGTTTTTAGACCAAGCATCATCACTCCACTCAAAACCCTTTATATCAAAATATTTAGATCCGGACTTAGGGCGTTCCTCAGCATGAAAGGCATATGGATCAACCTTGTACATCACTTCACCATCTTGGGATATAATTCGATATTTATAGCAGTCATATTCATCTACATTAAATATCACTATATTCCAGAGACCACTTTCCCCTATTCTCTTCATAGGAAGGCTTGTCTCATTCCAATCATTAAAGTCCCCTGTAAGATATATTTCCCTTGCTCTTGGAGCCCAAACAACAAACCTATATCCTTCTATACCATTTTCATTTACATAATGTGATCCCAGGAATTCATAAGAGCGATAGAATGTGCCCTCATGGAAAAGAAAAGCATCCATTTCACCATAATCTATGTAACTATATTCTTTTGCAACAACATTCATGATAATCCCCCCATTTTTCAAATTTTTCGATAATTGCATGTCTATATATTTTATCATATTTATGTAAAATAATTTATCGAAAAATGTAAATTTAATATAAATTTAACAAATTCTGAATATTGAAATTTAAACACATTCCTGTTTTTTTACTCTAAAATAAATAGGTATAGATATAAGAGAATTTAACTTCTCTTATATCTATACCCAAAAATCGTTTCTTCTTTACAAATATATCCTTTATATGACATTTGCTTTAACTTATCTTCCAGGGAGTCAATTGTAAGTTTTAAACCATGGTCTTTTTCCAGCTCTAAAATTACATTAATAAGGTCTGTTTCATTGATTGGAAGCTTAGTCAAGATTATATTATAGAACTTTTCGTCTTCTGCCTTAGTTCTTGATTTTAGCTCATCAAATGGATTTTCTACATGGGGACTAGTTGAATATGCAGCCCTTATTCTGGCATAAATCGTCCTTCCCATGGAGGCCGATGAAATAAAGACATCCCCGGTTCTTAAATAGGGTAGTCGCTTGGATTCTTCTATAGTAAGGTCTGTTTCTTCCTTTATGGTCTGAATATCAGATGCCCTTACCGTTCTATAGATAAACTTAGTATTGAGCTGGGCTGTTATGGTTTCATCTAAGAGCGTAGGTCTTTGGCTAGCCAATATTAGAAAAACTCCATATTTTCTTCCCTCTTGGGAGATTTCCTTTAATATGGATTTGGATGGAGAATCGTAGCCCTTTGGAGCAAAGTTATGGGCCTCATCTGTGACTATTATAAAAGGCGGAAAATAATCGGCCTGGGTCCTTTTATAAAGGGCATCCTTATATTCCCTTCTTTTATGGTAGAGATTGTTTAAAAGGTAGGTACTAAAAACCTGCAATATCCTTGTATTTCCTTGAATAACCATAAGCTTTCCGTTTTGCAAACCATCCTCAATTTCCCTAATATCCTTGGAGAACACACCATCGTTTCCCAGTCTTCTTAGTCTCCAGGCTATTCCTCTTACAGAGCTATAAGGACAGGACTTATCGAAGTCAAATAATTCCTTCCTCTCTTTCCAAGCCTTTCTTTCCTCTTCATCTCTGGAATTTTCTATTCTAGCTTCAAGCTTAGCCGTAGATCCTTCTTCCTGGGCCTCTGCCAACATTTGCAATCTATTGGAAAAGCTTGTGTAGGAATCCCTTCTCTTAAATAGTACATCTACTACATTGCTCATGGAATCTGTAAGCCTACCGGCTGCATCCAGAAGGTTCTTTAAATCCTGAGCAGATATGTCTTCGAATTTTACACCTACATGAATTCCTATTTGAAGGCATTTGAATTCATCTTCAAATTTTGGTATATTTTCATTTTCAAAGGCCCTTTGACTAAAATCCATTTCGTAATGGGGGTCCATTACTATTGTTGGAATCCCTTGTGCCATAAGCTCCTCTAATAGGACCCTTAATCCAAAGGACTTTCCTGAACCAGACCCACCAAATACACCTATGTGAGGATATTGATGCATAGACCTAATATCCATAATATAGGGCAGCTCTTTTTGAGTCATGAGTTTTCCTTCCTCAAAGGTATATAGGATATTCTTCAAATCCTCATCCATCTCTTCTGCAATATCATCAGTATTTCGAATAACTCCTAAGACTAGACCATCCTCTTTCTTGGTCTTGAGCATCAAATCCTTAACTTCCTCAAATCTGGGCAGCCTGGCATCTGAACCGGTTTGTACCGGATAGAGGGCCTCATTTAATAGTCTAACCTTGGCAATATAAATTGTATCCTCATCTACATCATAACCTAAG
>CAZTEN010000289.1:0-2319 GCA_964612495.1 uncultured Tissierella sp.
ACCAGGAAAAGGTAGTTTCTTTACCTCTGCTTCTGGTATTTTAGGAGGAAAATCTCCCCACAATGTAGGATATGGTATGTCAATTGATTCATATGTAGGATTTAAAATAACCTCTTGTATTGCTAAGGTGTTGGGATAAACTTGAACATTGTAAACGTTAGCCTCAATAAAACCCGGTAAAAAAACAGAAACATTATATAAGTTAAATGGTCTATCACCTTCTGGATTCATTGAATAATCAATAGGCGGTGCAGGCAATCTAATTGGCTGCATCTGTCCTGAGGAATCTGTCCTTGTCTCTTCAATTAGAAGAGTGCTTGTAGGATCATAAATTCTAACTAATGCATCAGGAGCAGGTCTTCCTATACTATTTAGAAATACACTTGTTGTAAGACTTCCAAAATCCCCCACTATATTTTGCTGAGTTAAGGGCTTATTTCTTTTCACAATTATTAACTCCCCTCTTTTTAATATTATTTTGCAAATCTGTATTTTATTTTAACACTGCTTATTATTATATTTTGACTGTTAACATGCTATATTACATTTCTATAGGTTTAATTTTTTGATCAGATTCTACTGTTGAAAAGGCTTCTATATTATAATTCATAGTAGACTCTTGGAGAGTTCTGAGTGTTTCATATAAGTTAACTCTACCATAACCCCATTTATTATTAGGATATATTCCTCCAATGTCTCTAACGCTTCCGCTAATTAATATAGCTTTAGTCAAAGGTCCATCTAGTGACACATAATATTCTCGCAAAATACCCCCTTCAAACAACAGTGCAGTTGCTCCTGCTACTATAGCTGCTGAGACCGAGGTTCCAGTCATAGTTCCTCTGCCAGTAGGATAGGTTCCAGCAACATTCACTCCAGGAGCCACAAAATCTGGTGATTCACTCGGATGCCTTGTAGGTCCCCAAGAGGATGAAACAAATAAGCTTCCATCATTGCTATTATATGCACCACATGTTGTGCCCCTCATTGAATTGGATGGATATACTGTAGTATACTCAGGTACTGGTCTTAAAAATTCTAAACCTACGTCAGCTTGACCTGTAATTGGCAGCCATGCATGATAATCACCACTTACTATAACATCTCCAAAAAGTGTTACTTCCCAAATACCTTGAGTAGCTGCTATAAATCTAAGAAATATAATTGTATTTAAGCTTCTAAAATATTCTACTGTAATAGTAGTGTTTTCAAACAATAATGTATTTGTATATCTTTCTCCTACTTTAAAAGGTGTTCTTGCAACAACATCTCCTGTAGGAGAAGAAACTCCAACCGATATCCTTTCATAATTACCTGCATAAATAAATAAAGAGAACGAAGAACCCTCTCTCCCAGTTTTTAAGCTTATTGTATCTGTAAATCCTGTTCCCTGTATTCTTCCCTGAGTATGATGTCTTGCATTACTTTCATTTCCAGCTGCAACAACAACAGCATTCCCAGAATTAAGACTAACAAAGTCAATATAATTTTCAAGAATAGTATTCCCATCATGGCCACTCATGTTTGAGCCTATACCAATGCAAATTACTACTGGTAAATTTAATTCATCACCGGTGTCAAATATATATTTCATGCCAGTTAGACAATCCGAAGACTCAAAAACATTTGGATTATTTTTATCAATTAAGTATATATCTCTATAAAATTCATGTGCACTTCTTAGTTTAACTGAAATTATATAGGACTTAGGAGCAGCGCCAATATAAACACCTGTTTCATTACTTGCTGCAACAGATGCCAAAAACGTACCATGCCCATCTTCATCTCTTGATGGAACAATGTCATAAGGATTCTCAGAATTTAAAGCTTCATTAATTTGTTCATTAGTATACACAGCTCCATAGTGCAAACCTTCTGGTCTATCGCCATCTATTGTTTGATCCCATATAGATAAAATCTTAGTAGTTCCGTCTTCAAATTGAAATGCTGGTTTAGTATAATCTATCCCTGTATCTATAAAACCAATTATTACACCTCTTCCTGAAAGATTTAGAATTGGCTGATTAAGAACCTGAGCAATACCACTAGCCTCGTTGCTTCTAGCATCAAGTGGAGATAATATTTTAGGAAAAAACACTTCAAATTCATATCCTAAATCCGCGAAGATTCTATTTATATTATTTATATTTGCATATGCAACAAGAATCATATTATCAAGTATTGTTCCTATTTTTATATAAGGCTTATCTCTTATGTATTCCTGAAATCGTTCTGTATATACTGAATTAAAACTAACAGTTGTTGGTAGTTTAATAAATTCATCTAGTGGTAATAAATTCTCATCTATCTCCATAATAT
>CAZTEN010000290.1:0-2306 GCA_964612495.1 uncultured Tissierella sp.
ATGAGAAGGATATTAGCTTTTACATTAGCCTTAATACTGTTATTATCGGGATGTTCACCAAAGGAGTCAGCCGAAGAGATTCTTGAGACTCCAGAAGAGATTATCAAAGAAGTGGATGAGGATTCCAATATAGCGGGTGTACAATCATACAACTATGTGTATTCAGGTGAGCTAACAACTATTAATTATTTAGTGACTGCTAGTACAAATGAATTTGCAGTAGCAGCTAACTTAGTAGATTCTCTTGTAGACTATGACAAATATGGAGTAGCAAGGCCCGGTCTTGCTACTGAATGGATTGTATCGGAAGATAGTATAGTATGGACCTTTAAGCTGCGTGAAGGAGTAAAATGGGTAACTCATGAAGGGAAGGAGTATGCCGAAGTTGTGGCCCAGGATTTTGTGGACTCTATAGAATACATACTTGATTCTTCAAATGAATCCCAGACCTCAAATATCATCTTTAGCGTAATAAAGAATGCGCAAAGATACTACAATGGTGAAATTAAAGATTTTTCTCATGTGGGAGTTAAGGCACTTGATAAATACACCTTAGAATACACCTTAGAAAAACCCGTACCATATTTTCTATCCATGGTTACCTATGTATGTTTCTTACCGGTAAATGGTCAGTTTTTAGAGGAAGTAGGAGATTTATTTGGAACAGACAATTACAATCTCTTGTATAATGGAGCATATATATTAGATACATTTGAGCCACAGACCAGAAGAACCCTTATAGCAAATGACACTTATTGGGATAAGGAAAATGTTCATATTAAGAAGATAAACGCAACCTATAACAAGGAGGCCGCAACTCTGGCTCCTGAACTATTTGCAAGAGGGGATATAGATTATGCGGAAATTCCTTCTACTGTATTGGATGATTGGATGAAAGATCCTGTAAAGAGCCAACTGGTAAGACCAAATAGAAGCAACTACTACTCATATTTCTATTGTCTTAACTTCAACCCTAAATTTGCAGGAGAATTTGAACCGGAAAATTGGAAGATAGCAGTTAACAATCTTAGCTTTAGAAAGTCCATGTTTCATGCCTTGGATAGAAGAGCAGCCATGCTGACACAGGAACCTTATGGTCCGGATAAGAGAATAATAAATACAATAACTCCAAATAATTTCGTGGACTTTGAAGGTGTAGACTATACTCAATTGGATGGACTTAAAGAACTTTCTGATACGGGTAGTTTCAATAAGGAATTAGCCTTGGATTTTAAGAAAAAAGCCATGGCTGAATTAGATGGTAAAGCAAGCTTTCCAATCAAAGTACTTATGCCTTATAATACTGGTTCTACTGAATGGGCTAACCGTGCGCAGGTAATAGAGCAACAAATGGAAAATTTATTGGGCAGGAATTTTATTGATATCATCATCGATGCAAGACCGCCAACTGGCTTCTTGTCTGAAACAAGACGTAATGGAAATTATGCATTTCTAGAGTGTAACTGGGGACCGGATTATGCTGACCCGGAAACCTATACTGTTCCCTTTACACAGGATGGAACATATAACTTTCCACATCTTGCAGAGGGTTATGCTGAAGATAATGGAAAGAATGCCTATGAAAACAAGGTTAATGCTGCCAAGGCAGAAAGGTTAGACATAGAGAAGAGATTGAACCTCTTTGCCCAAGCAGAAAGCTTCCTAATCAATGAAGCATTTGTAATTCCATATGCAACCGGTGGAGGAGGATATGTGGCATCAAGACTTAATCCATTCGAATCCCAGTATTCTCCATTTGGGGTATCCTCTGAAAGATATAAGGGGCAGAAGGTAATGAAGACTCCAATGAATAGCCAAGAGTTCACTAAGGGTCTAAAGTTGTGGGAAGAGGAGAGAGCCAAAGCATTAAAAGCAGGGAATAAGTAAGAGTAAATAAAAAAATCATTTAAAAAATCATTAGTAAATGCTATAATTTATTTGATTCTATACAAAATTAAAAAGGTTGGTAACTATGAAAGATTTATTGAAAGGAATATTAAACTTTAGAGAAATGGATTATAATGCCCATAAGGAACTTTTTAATGAATTAAAAGAGCAGCAAAAACCACATACCTTATTTATAAGCTGTTCTGACTCAAGGGTTGATCCTAATATGATAACAAAGTCCTTACCGGGCGAACTCTTTATAATTAGAAATATAGCAAATATAGTACCTCCTTTTAGAAAAACAGAGGATTATGCAGCTACTACATCAGCAATAGAATATGCTGTATTAGTGTTGGGTGTTGATAATATAATTATATGTGGGCATTCTAACTGTGGTGGTTGTGCTGCATGCTTAATGT
>CAZTEN010000291.1:0-411 GCA_964612495.1 uncultured Tissierella sp.
AAAATCTATTGATTATAAAGATGTAAATAAATTAAAGAAGTATGTTACTGAAAGAGGCAAGATTCTTCCAAGAAGAATTTCAGGCAACTGCTCAAAGCACCAAAGAGAATTAACAATTGCTGTTAAGAGATCAAGACAAGTAGCATTACTACCATATAGTGCAGAATAAGATATATTAAGAGAGGGCAGCCTCTCTTTTTTTATTACCTAAGCCGATTATGTTTGACTAAATATCTAAACCTTTATATTATAGTAGAAAGACCCTTTTGTCTTTTTGCTAGCTAATAGAGTATAATATACATATATTTAAAGAAAAATTTAATTAAGCTTTTATTTAATGGATAGGGGTGATTCTTTGAACGACGAAAAACAATTTAATACTGTTTTAAACAACAAAGTTGTAGGAGAAAT
>CAZTEN010000291.1:421-2300 GCA_964612495.1 uncultured Tissierella sp.
TAACTATGACATCTTGGAGGCAATTGGAATTATAATTTTTATGACTATATATGCTTTGGCTGGAATCTACTTTTTTCCCTTTAACTTAATCTTTTTTCCAATTCCATTCATATACCTTGGAGTTAGAAGGGGCCTTATAAAGGGGATATTAAGCTTGGTCGTTGTATCTATAACTGTCCTAATTATGGTTGATATTCCTAGCGGTCTAGTTCTTATATTGTTATTTTCACCCTTAGTTTATAATCTTGCAGAAGGAATCAAAAGCAGAAGGAAAGCTGGAGAAATACTTGGACTTTCAACAGCCATTTTTTTCCTATCGGTTTTATTATTCTATAGTGTTTCCCAGAATATTAGCGGAATAAATATAATGACCCAGCTTGATAGTCAGGTTGAAATGTTTAAAGAAATGGGTTTTACAAATTTTGAAATCCTAAAAACTGCAGGACAGCTTAAGGGCACTTATAGGTATGTACTTTGGGTATTTCCGGTAATTACTCTAATATCGTCTTTGTTTATAAGCTATTGCAACTATTACCTATCTATAATATTATTAAGAAGAACGGGTCTTGGTATCGTATCTATCCCTAGGTTTTCCAAATTTAAACTTCCAAATAACACTTTGCTGGGAGTAGTAGTAATGTTTATTGTTTCATATATTGTTAAGGGTTTTGAGCTTTCCTTTGCAGAACCCCTTATGTTGAATATTGTAACCCTTATTTGGACCATGTTCATGACCCAAGGCTTGTCGGTTTTGGATTTTATGTTTATTAAGAAGGGATTGAAACTTCCTTTAAGAATATTTTTTCTAATGGTAATCATGCTCATATTGCCTTTGGGAACTTTCATATTCTTTATAGGAGCTATGGATAACATATTTAATTTTAGAAAATTCAATAGAAGTAATGCCTGATTAAGGGGGTTCCTAATCATGAAAGATAAAAAGTTGTTTACCTGGTCTGATACAAAGCTATATCTTATAATAATTGGAGTTTTGGTAATTATTATTGCTTTCTTTGAGCCTATTTTGGCTTTTATAGGTGGGCTCTTCCTAGCATATCTAGTCTATTATGATTACAAAAATATTAATGAAAAGAATAAAAAATGGGCTAGGTATCTGGAGGACTTATCAGATGAATTCGACTCAGCAACTAAGCATGCCATATTTAACATGCCTTTTCCATTGGTTCTAATCGATGAAATGGGTGCTATTACTTGGTACAATACACCTTTTCTGGAGCTAATGGTGGAGGATGATATACTCAATGAGAGGATTTATGACCTGGTTCCTGGTCTTAGCATGGAGGATATTATAAGACAGGAAGAGGACGACCCATTAAATTTGAAATACGGCAATAAATATTATAAGGTCTATCCTAATAAAGTAGATTCAAAAAAGAATAATATCAAGAGAAATATAATAATGCTATATTGGGTTGATAATACGGAGTATGTAGTCCTTAGTGAAACCTATAAGTATGAAAAGAATATTGTTGGACTAATTTATGTAGATAATTATGATGATGTTAAGAATTCTACTCCGGATATTAATAAACCTCTGGTCTTGGCTGAAATTGATAAGAATATAAATGCCTATTTTTCTAATTATAAAGGCATCGTACGTAAGTATGAAAGCGACAAGTATCTAATTGTAACAGACTATGCAGCTCTTGAGGAAATAGAATCAAAGAAATTCGACATCTTGGACAAGATGAGGGAATTAAACATAGGTAATACTATTCCAATTACCTTGAGTTTAGGTATGTGTTCCATAGGGGAGACTCCTCTCCAATCATATGAAAATGCCAAGGCTGCCATTGATCTGGCTCTTGGAAGAGGTGGAGACCAGGCTGTACTGAGAACAGAGAAATCCTTCGAATTC
>CAZTEN010000292.1:0-2295 GCA_964612495.1 uncultured Tissierella sp.
AGACCATATAAAGCTAATGGGAGCCAGTCCCTTAAGAGGACCTAATGTTGAAGAGTTCGGACCTAGATTTAACGATATGTCCAAGGTCTATGATAAGGATCTTATCTTTATAGCAAAGAAAAGTGCCGAGAAGATAGATTTAGATATTAGGGAAGGAAGTTACTACTTCTGTCCGGGACCACAATTTGAAACTCCTGCAGAAATCAGGGCCATCAGAATTCTGGGAGGGGATGCGGTTGGCATGTCCACGGTTACAGAAGCCATAACAGCCAGCCATTGTGGAATTAAGGTTTTGGGACTTTCGCTGATGACAAATATGGCTGCAGGTATTTTAGACCAAGCCATAACTGCCCAAGAGGTTGATGAAACCGCTACTAAGTCTGCTATGAGATTTAAGGAGCTATTGAGAGAAGTCTTAAAGGAAATAGACTAAAATTTGAGGGGAGAAATGTATGTTATTTAAGAATATAAGCTTAGTGGATGAAGATTTTAATATAAAGAAAAATATGAATTTAATAACTGAAGATGAGCTAATTACTTATATAGGAAGTGAGCTGCCTCAGGAATATAGTGGTGAGGTGTATGATGGGAATAATAAGGTAATGCTTCCCGGCTTTTATAATACCCATTGCCATATTCCTATGACCCTCTTAAGAGGCTATGGTGAAGGATTACCCCTTCAGAGATGGCTATTTGAAAAGGTGTTTCCGTTTGAAGCAAAGTTAACCGGTGAGGACTGTTATTGGGGAGCAATGCATGGAGCTATTGAATTGATTAAAAGTGGAGTAGCTTCTTTTACAGATATGTATTTTTTCATCGGAGACATTATAAGAGCAGTAGAAGAAAGTGGGCTTAAAGGAAATATCTCCCATGGTTCCTCTTTTAACCCTCATGTACCTGATTTTAAAGATTTAAAGGCATATAAGGATACATTTAGTCTTGCCAATATATACAATAAGAAGCTTAATGGTAGAATTAAGGTGGATGCTTCTCTTCATGCAGAATATACCTCCAATGAAGGCTTCGTACGTCAAGTTGCAGAATTTGCTAAGGAAAATAACCTAATAGTACAAACTCACATATCGGAAACCCTGAAGGAGCATGAGGAATGCAAACAGAGACATGGGCTTACTCCTTTTGCCTATTTAAATAAATGTGGGCTTTTGGACCAGCCCGTAGTTGCAGCCCATTGTGTATGGATTGAGGGTGAGGATTTCGATATTATAAAGGAGAAAAACGTAAGTCCATCCCACTGTATATCCAGTAATATTAAGCTCGGCAGCGGGTTTGCACCTATAAAGCAAATGTTGGATAAGGGCATTAGAGTAGGACTGGGAACGGACGGGGCATCATCCAATAACAATCTGAATTTTATGGAGGAAATTCATCTGGCTTCCATGATAAACAAGGGAGTAAATAGAGATCCGGAATTCTTACAACCTTCTCAAATCCTAAAGATGGCAACTGAAAATGGGGCTATTTCACAAGGAAGATTTGACGCAGGAAAGATTAAGGTGGGTTATAAGGCTGATTTAATAGTTATAGATATGGACAAGCCTCATTTACAACCGGTATTTGATATTTTAGCAAATGTAGTATATTCTGCTCAAGCAGAGGATATTTGCCTTTCTATGATAGACGGCAAGCTAGTATATAAGGATGGGGAATTGACTAATATAGATGTTGAAAGAACAGTATTTGAAACCAATAGGATAAAGGATAGAATACTATCTGAAATTTAGTCCTTTTAATAGGGGTGAATAAAATGATCAGACATGATGAAGATTTAGCCTTTATGCTAAGGTATGAAAATGTAGCCTGGTATGAGGCTGGAGCAGTTAAGATTTTGGATAGAAGAATTTATCCTACTAGAGTAGAGTTTGTGACTTGTAGCTCCCATGAAGAAGTTGCAAATGCCATAAGGGATATGGTTACTCAAAGCGCAGGACCCTATACTGCAGCTGGAATGGGTATGGCTTTAGCAGCTTATGAATGTAGGAATTTCAAAGAGGAAGATATGATTTCCTACTTGGAGACGGCAGCTTATACCTTGTCCCATGCAAGGCCTACTACGGCAAAGAGGATGTCTCTTGTTACTGAAGGCTGTTTAAAGGCTGCAAGGGCAGCAATGGCAGAGGGCAAGCCTATAGATGAAGCTATATTTAAGAGAACTATAGATTCTCTCAATAGAAGATATTCCACTATGGAGATAGTTGGTGAAAATCTGGTGGATTTATTTCCCCACAAGGCTAATATAATGACTCAATGCTTTGGGGAAACCATTGTTGGGATGAT
>CAZTEN010000293.1:0-1744 GCA_964612495.1 uncultured Tissierella sp.
TTAGTGTTGCCATTCCTGTTACTATAGGATGCAGTTGGGATAAATGTCTATATTGTGATCTTAACCATAATAACAAATATAGAAAATTAACTTTAGAAGAAATAAGAACTAAACTTATAAAATTAAAAGAGTTTTATAATACTAGGAGAAATCCTGTAGCAAAGGTAGTCTTAACAGGAGGGAATCCCTTTAATCTTAGTACAACTAATCTAATCAATATAATAAAATTGATAAAAGAGTACTTTCCTCATGTAAAGAATATAAGTAGCTTTGCTAGAGTAGATGATGTATTGAGAAAAAGTAAAGACCAACTACTGGAATTAAAGAGTTTAGGCCTAGGAGAGTTGTCTATAGGGATTGAATCTGCAAACGATAAAATACTGGCTTTTCACAATAAGGGAGTCACAGTTAAGGAAAGTTATGAGGCTTTATCAAAATTAGAGGACTGTAATATAACCTATTCTACCTATATCATGTTAGGTTTAGGAGGCAAGAGTTTAACCAATGAAAATGCCATAGATACAGGGAAATTCTTATCAAACTTTAATCCTCAAGTTATTACTCTAGTCTCCTTGGTTTTGTTTAAGGATGCTAAATTGATTGAAAAGGTTAAAACGAAGGAATTTATTAAGTTAAAGCCATTGGAATATGTATTAGAAGAAAAACTACTCTTGGAGAATTTAAATATGAAAAATACTATATTTAATGCCACTCACAAGACTAATACCCTAATTCTAAAGGGTAAACTCCCAGAACAAAAGCAATTGCTCTTAGATAAGATTAGCAAATATTTGGATGAAAATGAGTCTATGGGCATTGGGGATGTAAATGGACATAAGTGGAGAAGATGGTCAGTAGAATAGTGGTGATATTTGCAGCTCGTTTTATAGAAAATGTAATTTTGGGGTAACTAACAGTTAAGAAAAGTCTATAGAAATGTAAAAGAATCTGTTGTTTTTTAACAGATTCCATGAATAGTTCTATTGCTTTGTCTAATAGTTTTGAGACCGGGACACCAGTTTCCTTTGAATACTCTTTCAGTGCTTCCAGAAGTTTAATATCTACTGAGTTGGTGATATAATTTAAATATCATGCGTAGAAATTACTTCACACCATTGCAACGAGGTGGGTGATTAAGACACATCACCTGTTTGAGCTAATAGGTACTTGCCACTAATAGAAGTTGATGTCCTACATCATATCCTTCACGGCTTATATTAATGTTGTATTAGATTAAAGGAGGATGCAATAATTATGTGGAAATGTCCAAAATGTGATAGGGAATTTAAAAATCAGAATCAATCTCATTTTTGTGGTGAATCAGATAATACTATTGATGCCTATATTGCTTCTCAGCCTGAAAACGTTCAGTCCTTATTAAATCAGGTTCGTAACACACTACGCTCTGTGTTACCGGATGCAGAAGAGCGAATATCTTGGTCAATGCCCACTTATTGGAAGAAGCAAAATATCATCCATTTTGCAGCCTTTAAAAATCATATAGGTATATATCCCGGAGAAAAGGCCATTGTACATTTTGCTGACAAACTTAGGGAGTATAAGACGAGCAAGGGCACCTTACAACTTCCATATAGTAAACCCCTTCCTCTTGAACTGGTTGCAGAGATTGCCAGATGGTGCTATGAAACAGGAAACCACCATTAATAATGATGAGGGCTGACTGTGATAGGACTAACTTAAGAAGTTGTTTAATATTTAGATTATCTTATAAACCATGAAGAAC
>CAZTEN010000293.1:1754-2295 GCA_964612495.1 uncultured Tissierella sp.
TCTTCCCCAAATAGCCAATACCTTAAATAATCATCCAGTACTATAGCTGGCAAAGATAAGAAAAACCACATTAGAGTATATTGCATACTTATTTGTCCTAACAAATTGCACTTTAAATTTGAGTAATCCCAAATATTTAACCCTAATCCTATATTTAATATCAAGCCAAATATAAGCTCTAAGGCAGTTATTATAAGTGCAGATATTAACTGTTGTTTCCATAAAGGCATCTTAAAGGTAAAATACTCATTAATTAGACCGATTAGTATAAAGCATATAGCTCCTAAGATAAACATAGAAATATGGGAACTTCCTCTCCAAAGAATCTCAATTAGATAATACAAATTCCCTCCTGTTAAGAATAAAATTAAATACTTAAAAATAATCATTACAATCACCCTTAGACTATACTTTAACTATTATTATGTTTTGTAACTTGTTTTAACCCCGAAGTTTTAGAATTTTGGTTTGCTCCAGACCATATACCTCTTCATTTTGCTGAAGATAATGACTTTGATGAGAAAATTAGAGAGAACTTTTT
>CAZTEN010000294.1:0-2287 GCA_964612495.1 uncultured Tissierella sp.
ATTGGTGCCTTTTCCTTTTGTCCACAATCTCTTTGAGTAAGAGCTATTTCCAATTCTTTAGATGCAATTTTTGCGTCATCAAAAAACATTTCATAAAAATCTCCTAATCTAAAGAAAAGAATCGAGTCCTTATGCTTATTCTTGATTTCCATATACTGTTTCATCATAGGTGTAAGATTGTCCATTTTTTCCTCCGTTAAACTGCTCTACCCTCCAAGGTAAAAGTTTTAGCAGACTCGATTCTGACCTTTATAAGTTTGCCGATAAGACTCTTATCCCCAGGAAAATGTACTAGTTTACTGCTTCGTGTTCTTCCATTTAAAACTAATTCGTTATTTTTACTTACATCTTCCACAAGAATCTCAACATTAGTACCAATAAGCTTTTCATTATTTTCAAGTCCTATAGGATTAAGAGTATCTTGTAATCTATTAAATCTTTCATGCTTTATCTTATCATCTACTTGGTCCTCCATTTTTGCAGCCTTTGTACCTTCCCTTATAGAATACAAGAATGAAAAGGCAGAATCATATCCTACTTTTCTTACTATATCTAAAGTCTCTTCAAAATCATCTTCAGTCTCGCCAGGGAAGCCTACTATTATATCAGTAGTAATTGCAATATCAGGCACTGCTTTTTTTATCTTATCTATAATCAATAAGTAATCTTCGCGTGTATATTTCCTGTTCATGGATTTTAAAATCTTATTACTACCGGATTGAATAGGCAAATGAACGTGGTTACATAGCTTATCAAGAGTTTTATAACATTCTATAAGCTCATCTGACAAATCCTTAGGATGAGATGTCATAAATCGAATTCTCTCAATCCCGTCAATATTATTAATATCCTTCAATAAATCTGAAAAACTATAATCTCTTTCAAGGGTCTTTCCATAGGAATTTACGTTTTGACCTAATAGAGTTACTTCTTTACATCCATTCAGTGCTAAATCCTTTATTTCTGAAATAATACTCTCAGGTTCCCTACTTCTTTCTCTACCTCTAGTATATGGGACAATACAATAAGTGCAGAAGTTATTACAGCCGTACATAATATTAACGTAGGATTTATATGAGTATGTTCTATTTGCATCTAGATTTTCCTCTATTTCTCTGTTTTCTTCATCTATATCTATTACTGTCTTACCTATTTCATTATATCTTGTTATCAGCTGAGGCAGCTTATGGATGTTATTGGTTCCGAAAATAATATCTACCTGCCTGTACTTTTTTCGTACTACATCTCTAATATCCTCTCGTTGCATCATGCAACCACATACTGCCAGTACAAGATTAGGGTTTCTTCTTTTTAAGTCTTTAAGTTCGCCTAGTTGCCCAAAAACCCTTTCCTCTGCAGATTTTCTTACTGCACAAGTATTAAAAATTATAAAGTCTGCTTCCTCTCTATTATCAGAAATCTCATATCCCATGCTATCAAGTGTCCAAGCGATCTTTTCAGAATCATGTTCATTCATTTGACATCCATAGGTTTGAATAAAATATTTCTTCATTAATTCCATTTCTCCTTTAAACCTCGTGTTAATTACTGCTCAAGTTCTATTATATCATAAAATGGAGAAATAACGAAAAAAAAGAGTGGTTGTCCACTCTTTAGATGTGAGCTTTTGCTCCAAATAGTCTTTTAAAAAAACTAGGTTGTATCTCCTCATACCTTTTCAATCTATCCTGCATATCTAAATTTTCTAATGCTTTCTCCTTTAAAAGCATCTTTAGTTTTGCATTTTCGCAAATTAAAACATCCCTTTCCTTGGAGTTGAGCTCCTGCTTAAGCTCGATTATCTCATGTTTAAGTTCCATTATTATTTCTATACTATCGGCAGTACTTCTCGATATCAACTCATTAAGCCGCTCAAAAAAAATTTCTTCAAGAGATTTTGATATCTCCACAGCTATACTAGAAGCATCTAATCCACTTTCCATAGCCTGAATTGCATTGTTTTCAGAGCCAGATACCATAAGCTCAGGTGCATTAATTATAAGCTTTATTTGTTTGTTGCTGAAGCCCTTATCCTGTAACATCTTTATATACTGAATTAGCTCAATTTCCTTCACGGTGTAATATCTGTGATTGGATTCGGTTCTAGGAACATCTATTTCGAATTCCTTTTCATAGTATCTAAGGACATGTGGGGCATAGCCTGTAATATCAGCTACTTCTGATATCGTATATTCTACATCAAAATCCATACTTTATCCCCCTTTTAAAAATTATTACTATGATTTACATATCTATATAATAACATAAATATATCTATTTTATGGAA
>CAZTEN010000295.1:0-2264 GCA_964612495.1 uncultured Tissierella sp.
TTAAATATCAGAGGTAATTGCCTAGCAATTACTTCACACCATTGCAACGAGGTGGGTGATTAAGATACACTACCTGTTTAACCTAATAGGTACCCGCCACTTAAAGAAGTGGGGGACATTTGCACCTCGTTATAAATTATTTGAAACCATAAGGAAATAATGCAAGCACTCATACTCAATATAGATAGATTAACCCAATTCTTTTGGGTACCACTTTTGTATATAATTATGTTAATAATAGGAAGTGTCCAGGAAATTAATCCAGGTAATAAACTACCAACATTAAGCCAACCATAAGCAAAATTAAACATAAGGCACCCCTTTAAGTACGTTTTATTCTTCGTATTATCTATACAGATGTAATACTAACGCCTTAAAATTATTTTTCATATGTGCTACCCCTTTGGTCACAACCATCCTCTAAAAATGGAGAGTACATCATAATTGCAGAATTCTTTACAATTAGTCTTTCATCAAGCATGTTTCCATTAAAGTCGAACTTCTGCTGATATAGTTCATTATGTCTAGTGTAGCCTCCCCAATACTCGCCTTTCATTTCATGATGTTTCTCAATTATTTGAAATTTATATTTAGGTTTGGATGATATGCGCCATTCCCCTTCAAGAAATTCATCCCCAACTGAAACAAGGAGTTGATATGTATCCTCTGTGTTATTTTGAATCATCAAATCACCATGGGGATAAAAACAAGTTGCTCCACTACCAAAGGGTTGAGACCTATTAGAATCTGGAAATACGTCATATCCATGTCTATGGCGTTCTATAACTGTTAGTGGAGTATGTAGTGTCATCCAAAATACTAAATTTGATAATTGACACAAACCACCCCCGGTATCTGCACTAAAGGTTCCATTTTTTAGAATCATTCCGTCAACATAGCCTTTCTTTTTTGATGGCTTGCCAATTAAACTCCAATAGCTAAAAACTTCTCCTGGTCTAACTAAAATCCCATTAAGTTTTTTGGCAGCTAGTTTCAAATTAGTAATTTTATTATGTTGCAACCACATGTCTACATTTCTCAGCTTTCGAAGTAAGATTGTTCTATGCGAAAAGTATAAAAAAGGCAATGCTTCTTGTTGGTAATCAGAAGCAAATATCTCCTTCATTCTAATCCATGAAATCTTTCGTAGGATTCCATAATATAAACCGCTTAATTTTAACCTTATATATGAGCGCTTTATTGGTTTTATAACTTCTGACATAGTTCACCTCATAATCTTTAAAGTTTTATTCTCAGAACAATGCTATTAACCAAATTTCCGAGCCAACTTATCTAGAGCATCATCATATACCCTATATACCGTCCATTCATCCATGGGAATCGCACCCAGTTGTTTGTAAAATTCAATTGAAGGCTCATTCCAGTCTAAGCACCACCATTCTAATCTTCCGCAATTCCTATCAATAGACAATTTAGCAAGAAATGAAAGGATGGTCTTTCCTATACCCTTTCCTCTCATTTCAGGTTTCACATATAAGTCTTCTAAGTAAATACCTGGCTTTCCTAAAAAAGTAGAAAAATTGTGGAAGAACAAGGCAAAAGCTACTGGTTTGTCTTTGTACTCACCAATAATAACCTCCGCCATTTTTCTTTCAAATAGAGATTGAATTAAAGTTTCTTCTGTGGCTACAACTTCATTCAACATATTTTCATATTCAGCCAATTCCTTTATAAATTCTAAAATTAGTGAAACATCATTTATTTCTGCAAATCTTAGCTTAAAATCTTCTAAGTTAGTATCAATTAACATTTTCTTATCTCCTTCTAATTTATCAAAAAATCCCTTACCCATTCCTCGTCATTCCATAAATTAGAATTTCCTAACTTTCTTTCTGCTGGATGACCTGTAGTTAGAGTGGCATCTGGTATTCATTCACAGTTGAAGTTATTTTTCCAAGAATTACACCTTTAATGGATATTAGATTTTTAAAAGCTCTTTTCATTATCCCTCTAGTATAATAATACCATATATGTGAGGCAATTGCTACGCAATTACTTCTGATACTTAAATATATAGTGTTAATGAAATATTAACTAATGGGTATATTCATTACCAAGAATAGTATAGAGGAGGTGTTTGTTTTGGATTTAAGATATGAAAAGTCAACTAATAAGTCTTTTGAAGATGCTATAGAAAGCATTAAAAAGGAGCTAAAGGATAGAAAATTTGGTGTTCTTTGGGAATTGAACTTTAAGGACAAAATGGCTGAGCATAATATAGATTTTCCAAATAACTTCAAAAT
>CAZTEN010000296.1:0-2263 GCA_964612495.1 uncultured Tissierella sp.
GTGGAATAATACTTTGTAAAGAAGAATATGCTAAGGCAATAGACAAGGCAATATTCCCAGGAATCCAAGGTGGACCACTAATGCATATAATTTCTGCAAAGGCTGTTGCATTCGGAGAAGCTTTAAAACCTGAATTCAAGGATTATCAAGTACAGGTATTAAAAAATGCTAAGGCATTAGCTGAAGGCCTAATTGAACATGGATTCAGAGTTGTATCTGGAGGAACTGATAACCACCTTCTATTAATCGATACAAAGATTAAAGGAATTACTGGTAAGAAGGCAGAAGCATTATTAGACGAAGTAGGAATTGCTACTAATAAGAATACTATTCCGAATGAGACAGAAAGTCCATTTATTACAAGTGGTGTAAGAATGGGTACTCCTGCAATGACTACTAGAGGTTTAGTGGAAGAAGATATGAAGGAAATTGCTGAGTTAATTGCTTTAGCTTTAGATGAGAGCAATGATAGAGAACCAATAAAACAAAGAGTATATGCTCTTTGCGAGAAATATCCATTATATTAAAAAAAGCCTACAGATTTCTGTGGGCTTACTCATTTTATTTAAAGGCGGTATATTATGGAATTAGGAAATATAAAGGAAACAAGAAATATAATAGAGGGTATAGTCCTTGATAGTATTTCATATGAATTGGAGATAGAACCAGGCGATATACTTTTGTCTATAAATGGAAGTAAGGTTAAGGATGTTATAGATTATAAATATCTAATATCAGATGAATATCTTGAAGTAGAGATTCGAAAAAAGAATAGTGAGATTTGGGTCTTAGAAATTGAAAAAGAATATAATGAGGATTTAGGTATTATATTTACAAATCCACTTATAGACAAGGCAAAATCCTGTAAAAACAAATGTATGTTTTGCTTTATAGACCAGCTGCCTCCAAATATGAGGGATACACTTTATTTTAAAGATGATGATTCAAGGTTGTCTTTTCTTCAAGGGAATTTTATCACATTGACTAATATGAGTGATGATGAGATTGATAGAATAATTAAGTATAGACTAAGCCCTATAAATGTATCGGTTCATACGACCAATCCTGACCTTAGGGTTAAAATGTTAAAAAATAAGAATGCAGGAAAGGTTTATGAAATATTGAAAAGATTTCATGAGGCAAATTTAGATGTAAATTGTCAGATTGTTTTAGTACCGGGAGTAAATGATGGAATGGAACTTGAAAGGACTATAAAGGATCTATCTAAGCTCTATCCTACAATAGGATCAGTAGCAGTAGTTCCTGTGGGGATTACTAAGTATAGGGATAATCTTGAGAGATTAAGACCTTTTGATGAGAAGGAAGCCATAGAGCTTATTTCTTTTATTGAGAAAATCCAGATGGAGTTTTTAAACACTTTTGGAAGTAGATTTGTGTTTCTTTCAGATGAATTTTACAGTCTATCTAAGGTAAAACTCCCTGAATACCATGATTATGAAGGATTTCCTCAATATGAAAATGGTGTAGGTCTGATGAAATCTTTTGAGTATGAGATACAAGAGGAATTAAAAATCACTAAAGAACCTATTTCTATAGACAAGAAATATATTGTAGCAACAGGAACTCTAGCTTATGATTATATGGTAAGAATTATTGAAATGATAAAATCTAGATTTGAAAATTTGAATATAAAAGTTATACCCATAGAAAATAACTTCTTTGGGAAGACTATTACTGTATCAGGATTAATTACAGGTGGAGATTTATTATCACAACTAAAACCATATTCTGATGTAGATAAGATTTTTATTCCAAGGTCTATGCTAAAGGGGGATGAAGAAATTTTTCTAGACAACATAAGTTTAGCTGATATTAAAAATCAACTGGGTATAGATATAGTGCCATCTAAGGTAGAAGGCAAGGAATTTTTAAATTGTTTAAGAGGGGTGCAATAATGAAGAGGGCAGTAGTTGCAATAGTAGGAAGACCTAATGTAGGTAAATCGACCTTATTTAATAGACTTGTAGGACGAAGGGTGGCTATAACAGAGGATACTCCTGGAGTTACAAGAGATAGAATTTATGCAGAAGGTGAATGGCTTGGAAGGTATTTTACCTTAATTGATACAGGTGGTTTAGAGCCCCAAGATGATGATATAATTATGTCCAATATAAAGAAACAAGCTCAGATTGCCATTGATACAGCTGACGTTATTCTATTTGTTTTAGACGGGCAAGCTGGGCTTACAGCTACGGATAAAGAGGTTGGAGAAATTCTAAGGAAATCTGGTAAAGAGGTAATA
>CAZTEN010000297.1:0-2208 GCA_964612495.1 uncultured Tissierella sp.
AAAATGCAAAAAGCAACTATTCAATTAGAAACATTAACTTGTCCATCATGTATGCAAAAGATAGAAAACGGAGTAAAGTCATTAGATGGTATAGATAAAGATAGTTTAAATGTATCATTCAACTCAAGTAAGGTAAAAGTTAATTTTGATGAAGAAAAAGTATCAATAGAAGATATTGAAAAAGCAATCGATAAACTAGGATATGAAATTAAGAAAACCCAAGTTAAAGCTTTATAACAATGGAAAATGAAATTTCACAAGTCTTAAAGAAGAGAAGATCAATAAGAAGGTTTAAAGAGGAAAAGGTAGATAAAGAAATAATAGAACAAGTATTGAAGGCAGGACTTTTAGCTCCTTCGTCAAAGAATAAAAAGCCAGTAGAATTCATTGTAGTCGAAGATAAGGAAATATTACTAAGGTTGAAGGATTCCAAAGATAAGGGAACTGAAGGATTGAAAACAGCATCCTTTGCAATAGTTGTGATTGCAGATAGCCAATTGAGCGATGTATGGATAGAGGATGCTTCTATTGGTGGCATATTGATTCAAATAGCAGCATCAGAACTTGGCTTGGGGTCATGCTGGATTCAAATAAGAAATCGTAAAAATCATACTTTTGATTCTGAAGACGAAGTTAGAAAAATATTAAATATCCCTAATAAATATGGTGTCTTAAGCATTATGGCCTTGGGTTATAAGGATGAAGATTATGCTCCTTATGATGATAAGTCTTACGACTTTTCAAAAGTCCACTATGGAAGATTTTAGTCTAAATAAGTAACCATATTGTTTGGAAGGGATAGTATTTCTGAATACAGTATATCCCTATAATCCATGCTAATTTTCTCATCACTATAAGCAGAAGTGACAGGTAATCTTAAGGAATTATCTATAAATAAGCTATAGCTTTTGCTAGATAGCCTTTTATAGGACTTTTTATAAGCTATTCTACCATGGGTTATAAAAAAGAGTTTTATTCCATTATAATAAGGAATTTTTAGGACGATATTTTTTAAAAACATATTTCGATATCCACTTATTCCTGATTTCAAGTAATTTAAATTAAATATTATATCTCTATACATTGACGCTGTTTCAAATCTATAGATTGAAGCAGCCTCTTTCATCTTTCCTTGAATTGCTTCAATAAAGGAGTCCATATGAATATCGTCGGAGAATATCTCAAATAAAACTTCTTTGTTGCTTTTGTAGGTATAATTATCCATGGTTAAAGGCATTAAATGGTATTCAAAGTCATAAGTGCCATTAGATTTTCTTATAGGGTATAGATTTTTTAATGATTCCGTAAGTTTATAAAGAGAATACTTTTTTCTAAAGGGTCCAAAAGAGTTTTCCGCCCTATTATATACAATGGAGATAGGATTATATCTATTATATTCTTCTATTTTTATATAAGCATATTTCTCATCATTTTTCATTTGGGAATTAAAGATAGGCTTTATTGACTTAATAAGCTCGCACTCCAACAATCTGGCTTCCAGGTGAGTGTCGCTAACAATAAATTCTAAATCATCTATATAGGGAGTCATTCTATTGACCTTATCCCACTTTGGATTATCTACAAAATAGGATTTGACTCTTTTGTTCAAGGTCTTGCTTTTTCCTATATAAATAATTCTACCATTACAATCCAGGAATTTATAAATTCCAGGCAGCTCAGGGATTGTATTTAGTTTTTCTTTGACCTTATCGGTAGTTTGTATCATTATATACCCCTTTAATATCTACTTCTTTAAATTATATCTTGATAATATTATTTAATCAATAAATATGGAATGTATATGTTAAGTTTACCATGTGAAAACAAAGCTATGTAATTTCACTCTTATCTATGCTAATATTGTGTTAAGTCATTGTATAAAATTTTTAGGGGGAGATTAAATGATAGAGCAAGTATTCAAATTATCAACCAGCAATGAAAAGGCAGTAGAAAAGGTAATTTATGATGAGAATGTTCATTATCTACACATGGTCTTTAACAAGGAAGAAGGATTAGCTGAGCATTTTTCAAATTCAAATGTTTATATGACTGTAATAAGAGGCACTCTTTCCATTGGTCTTAATGATCAAGATATACATGAGTATTCAAAAGGTACTTTGCTAAAAATTCCTTTTAATACAAAGATGAACGTTAGAAATTTAAATGATGAAACTTTGGAATTGATTGTTGTAAAGGCACCGGCTCCAA
>CAZTEN010000298.1:0-2202 GCA_964612495.1 uncultured Tissierella sp.
AATCTATCCGAATCTTTTTCTAGATTTTCTAAGGAAATATTTCTATCAACCATTAGCTTTCTATTGCCGGCTAATATAGTTTTACCTTCTATTGTAACCTCAATACCATGACCCGGAATTGCCTTGAATGAATCTACCTTCTTAAAGTCTAAACCCTTTTCTTCAGCAGCTTTAACTATTGATTCCCCAAGTGGGTGCTCTGACCCTTTTTCTGCAGATGCAGCAAGCTGTAATAATTCAAGCTCTGAAATTCCATTGCTTACAACTACATCCGTTACCTTAGGTTTTCCCTCTGTAATCGTACCTGTTTTATCAAATACTATTGTTTGAACTTGATGGGCTGTTTCTAATGCAGTACCGCTCTTTATTAAAACCCCATTTTCTGCGCCCTTACCTGTACCTACCATAATTGCTGTTGGTGTAGCTAAACCTAGAGCACAAGGACATGCTATAACTAATACTGCTATAAATATGGTAAGTGCAAAGGAAGAAGATTCTCCACCTATAAAGTACCAAGCTAAACCTGAAATTATGGCTAAGGCAATTACTATTGGGACAAAATACCCTGATATTACGTCTGCTAGTTTAGCTATAGGTGCTTTTGACCCTTGAGCATCCTCTACTAGCTTTATAATTTGAGCTAGGGCTGTATCCTTACCTACCTTAGTTGCCTTATATTTTATTGATCCATTTTTATTAATACTAGCACCTATTATATTATCTCCTAGATGCTTTTCTACAGGTATACTTTCACCAGTAAGCATTGACTCATCTACTGAAGTCGTACCTTCAACTACCTGACCATCAACAGGCATCTTCTCACCGGGTTTAACTACTATTATATCTCCTACTTCTACTTCTTCAAGGGAAATTTCAATCTCTCTTTCATCTTTGATTATTATTGCAGTCTTAGCTTGTAGACCCATTAGCTTTTTAATAGCCTCTGAAGTTTTACCTTTTGAAACTGCTTCTAAATATTTACCTAAAGTTATCAATGTGATAATTACTCCAGCCGACTCAAAATACAAGTCCATGGCATAGCTGTGGTCTCCGCCTATAATCTTTATGGTAGCAAATATTCCATAAAGAAATGCCGCTCCTGTACCTATTGCAATAAGTGAATCCATATTGGGACTAGCCTTGACTAAGGTCTTTATCCCAATTGTATAGAATTTATATCCATAAATAACAACCGGTAAAGTCAATAAGAGTTGGGTTACAGCAAAATTAACCGGATTCATCATAGGATCTAAAAACATTGGCAGAGGTGCCCCTAACATATGGCCCATTGAAATATATAATAAAGGAATTGTAAATATGGCTGAAATAACAAATCTCTTCCATAATGATTTTATTTCATGTTCTTTTCTTTCCTTATCTGTATCAACAGGAGCCTCTTCCTCAACTGCATTATAGCCTGCCTTTTCTATGGCCTTCTTAATATCTGATATTCTAAGGACTGAAGAATTATAGCTAATAGATAATTTCTCAGTTGCTAAATTAACATTTGCTTCTACAACTCCATCCAGCTTTCTCGTAGCTGTCTCCACAGCTTTAGCACATGAAGCTCATGTCATTCCCTCTATTGCAATGGTCTTACTAACCGTTTCAGAAATTGCTTTATAACCAGCCTTCTCAACGGCAGCTTGAATATCTTCTACTGAAAGTTTACCTTCATCATAGCTAATGCTTAGCTTTTCAGTTGCAAGATTGACACTTGATTCCCTAACGCCTTCTAGCTTCTTAGTGGCCCTTTCTACTGCTTTAGCACAAGACGCGCAAGTCATGCCTTCTATTTTTAAAGTTTTATTTGCCATAAGCTCCCTCCTTACTTTTGAGATTACTTACCTATTACTTTAGCCAGAAGATCCATTACCTCATCTAATTTCTCTTCTCCTTTATCTTCTCCAGTAAAGGCTTCTCTTACACAATGATCTATATGTTGTCTAATGATTAATAAATCTGCTTTCTTTAATAGGGACTGCGCAGCAAGAATTTGATTTGAAACATCTACACAATATCTACCTTCTTCAAGCATCTTAATTGTTGCTTCTATCTGCCCCTTGGCAGTCTTTAGGGATTGCAATGCTTTCTTCTTATCCTGATTCATATGATTAGCACGATTCATTTTGTAACCTCCTTGCCCCGCCCCCCCAGGCGGGGGTCTATAATTAAATAATAAACCCTTGAACAATTTCTGTC
>CAZTEN010000299.1:0-2190 GCA_964612495.1 uncultured Tissierella sp.
CATTCAAATATTACCTTTAAACTGTATGCCTGAAATAGTAGCAAAGAGTGTATTAAAAAGAGTTGTAAAAGATATTGATTTTCCGGTAATGACTCTTGTAGTTGATGAAATGACTGGTGAGGCTGGATTTAATACAAGATTAGAGGCATATGTAGATTTGTTATATAAAAGGAGGAGAGGTGAAATGATAATTGGATAATTATTATTTGGGAGTGGATGTAGGTTCAGTTAGTACTAATATAGTTCTAATAAATAAAAATAATGAAGTGGTATACAAGGAGTATCTTAGGACTCAAGGAAAACCTATAGATATATTAAAAGATGGCATAGGAAGATTAGCTAAAGAAGCAGGCTATAATAACATCCATGGTGCAGGTTGCACAGGAAGTGGAAGAAAGCTAGCATCCATTGTCATTGGGACCGATATAGTAAAGAATGAAATAACTGCCCATGCAGTAGCATCCTTAAATGCAAAACCGGATGTGAGAACTATAATAGAAATAGGTGGTCAGGATTCTAAAATTATAATACTTAGAGATGGAATAACCGTTGACTTTGCCATGAATACGGTCTGTGCTGCAGGAACGGGATCTTTTCTAGATAGACAGGCAATAAGACTTGGAATTGGTATTGAGGAATTTGGAGACTATGCACTTAAATCCAAAAACAATCTAAGAATAGCAGGAAGATGTGCTGTATTTGCAGAATCGGACATGATTCATAAGCAACAACTTGGCCATAATCAGGATGACATAATACGAGGATTATGCCAAGCCTTAGTGAGAAACTTCCTAAGCAATGTAGGGAAGGGAAAGGACATAAGGGGTCCAATTATGTTTCAAGGTGGTGTAGCTGCTAATAGGGGAATCAAAGAGGCGTTTCAGGAGGAGCTTGGGGAAGAGGTATTTGTGCCTGAGAACTTCCATGTAATGGGAGCTATAGGTGCTGCAATTCTAGGAAAGGAAAGAAGTCGAGATAGTGGATACTCTAATTTTAAAGGTCTGGATATATACAAAAGGGATTATGTAGTCAACGGATTTGAGTGTGAAGGGTGCTCCAACCTATGTGAAGTTCTAGAAATTAAAGAGGACAATAAAACCCTCGCTAGATATGGTGATAAGTGTGGAAAATGGACATATTAATATTCGCTTAAGGTATACAATACTATTTCTTTTAATACTCTCATAATATTATCCATAAAATACCTCTTTTCCACCTTTAGTAAAATTATATTTTTGGGCATATTATAACTAGTAGAGTCGACGAAAACTTCAGATAGATTTAAATCATTGAGATTTATATAGATACCAATAGTATCCGGAGTTACTAATCCTTTATGGATTTCTAGCGCTAGTTCAAATGTATTATCATCCATAAAGCTTAGTTTGAAGCTATTATCAAAGTGTAAAAGTTTAATTTGTTCTTGACAATCAATAGCTCCTGATAATTTAAATAGATCTCCTTTAATATTTATATTATACAAAAGAAGACTCAATTTAAAATCATTGATTTGAATTTTGAGAGTCTTCTTTTCATTTATTATCTGAAGTATCTTAATTATATCCGGCATATAATAAAGGTCGTCAAAATTGTGTTTTAATACCCTTTTGGCTAATTCCATTTTTTTAGTCCTTGTATATTCAAAATAAAAATCTATACATTCCTTGCCACTATAAATATCATCTCTATATATACCCATATACTTTTCAAGTGTCTTAAGCTTTAAATTTTCTAGATTTAAATACTCTTTATTGTGCTTCACAATTTTATATAAATCTAGAGACGATTGCTCTTTGATTTCACCAAATATTCCATATTTCTCTAGTCTATAGTTAATAAAAGGGATATCGAATGAATCTCCATTAAAGGTTATTATCTTGTTGTACTTAGATAAAAGACTTATAAATATTCTTAGAACTTCCTCTTCCTCATCAATTAAATCGGCGAAAATCTGAAGTAACTCCCAATTATCCTGCTCATAATAAAGCATACCTATTAGATATATTGAATTATATTGGCGGCTTAAGCCTGTGGTTTCAATATCTATAAAGCATGTTTTATCTGAAATTGGATATTTGCTTGTACTATCTTTGTTTAATGTATTTTTAATAATTTGCATTTAATCACCTTTTGTCCTTATATAATACTCAGGTTAAAATAACTTTAATACTATACTATATAGAATTAAAG
>CAZTEN010000300.1:0-2165 GCA_964612495.1 uncultured Tissierella sp.
TGTTCAAGCACAAAAATTCAGTAAAACTGCCGCTGAGAAAATCGAAGCTGCAGGAGGAAAGGTTGAGGTGATCTAAATGCTTTCAACCTTAAGGAATGCATGGAAGATACCAGAGATTAGAAAAAAAATCATATTTACACTATTAATGCTATTAGTGTTTAGATTAGGTTCTGCAATACCAGTACCTTATATGAATAAAGAGGCTATAAAACAATTATTCGGAGCTAGCCCAGGTGGTCTTTTGCAGTTCATGGACTTAATGGCTGGTGGTGCCTTTAGTCAATTTAGTATTTTTGTTATGAGTATATACCCATATATAACTGCTTCCATTGTAATTCAACTTTTAACTATAGCTATTCCAAAATTGGAAGAGTTAGCAAAACAAGGTGAAGAAGGCAAGAAGAAAATTACGATGCTTACACGATATGGTGCCATAGCTCTAGCAACTATTCAAGCTATTGGTTATACGTTTGGTCTCTTTAGAAATGCATTAGAGACAACTAATGCTCTTCAAAATGCAATTGTTATTATTACAATGGTTGCTGGTACAGCATTTTTAATGTGGATTGGTGAACTAATTACTGAAAAGGGTATTGGAAATGGTATTTCCTTAATTATCTTCATAGGTATTATATCTGCATTACCAGCTCAACTTATCGCGGCAGTTAAGACAATAGCATCTGGAGATGTAGGAAATATTATAAAACTACTTGTACTTGCCCTTCTATTCTTGATCATAATTGCTGCTGTAGTAGCGATCCAAGAAGGTGAAAGAAGAATAGCAGTACAGTATGCAAAAAGAGTAGTTGGCAGAAAGATGTATGGTGGGCAATCAACTCATATACCAGTAAAGGTTTTAATGGCAGGAGTTATACCTGTAATCTTTGCTTCATCATTGCTAGCTGTTCCACAAACTATAGCCCTATTTACAAAAGGTGGAGTTTCAGAATGGATAACTAAATATCTTACACCAAATGGTTCAGTAGGTATTTGGCTATATTCGATATTAAATATATTATTGATATTGTTCTTCACATATTTCTATACAGCTATACAATTCAATACAGTAGAATATGCAAAGAATTTACAACAAAATGGGGGATTTATACCAGGTATCAGACCGGGTAGACCTACTTCTGAGTATTTAAATAAAGTGGTAAATAGAGTAGTGATTGTTGGAGGACTTGCACTTGCATTTTTAGCAGTTTTGCCAATGGTTCTTACTAAGATCTTTGGAATGCAAGTTAATTTCGGTGGAACAGCAATTATTATCGTGGTCGGTGTTGCACTTGAAACAGTAAAACAAATAGAATCACAGATGTTAATGAGACATTATAAAGGATTTTTAAAATAAACTATAGGAGATGATTTAAATGAGAATAGTACTATTAGGTCCTCCGGGCGCAGGGAAAGGTACTCAAGCATCAGCTATAGTCAAGAAATATAACATTCCTCATATATCAACTGGAGATATCTTTAGAGCTAATATAAAAGAAGGCACTGCCTTAGGTGTTCAAGCTAAGGGATATATGGATAAAGGATTATTAGTTCCCGATGAACTAGTTGTATCCATAGTAAAGGATAGATTGACTAAGGAAGATTGCAAGAATGGATTTTTACTTGATGGGTTTCCAAGAACAGTAAATCAAGCTGAAGCTTTGGATGTTGAATTAACTGCAATGGGTATAAAATTAGATGGAGTTGTCAATATTGAAGCAGACAGCCAAATTCTAATAGAAAGAGCGATTGGCAGAAGGATATGCAAAGAGTGTGGAGCTACCTACCATATCAAGTTCAACCCTCCTAAGTTTGAGGGTCTTTGTGATAATGATAAGACACCATTGTTTCAAAGGGACGATGATATAGAGGAAACAGTTGCTACTCGTATAAAGGTATATGAAAGCCAGACTCAACCATTGATTGATTATTACGATAAAAAGGGTTTAATCCTTAATGTTGATGGTATCAAACCTATTGATGAGGTTTTTAATGTGATCGTTAAAGCACTAGAAAAGTAAAAAACACAGCTCTGGACCAAAATGAGGTGGAAATTATGGATTTATCTAATAAATTAACCGTCGGGCAAGTGGTTAAATCAAGAGCTGGTCGGGATAATGGAAAGATTTTCTTAGTTCTTAAAGTTATAAATGATCAATATGTTCATA
>CAZTEN010000301.1:0-2138 GCA_964612495.1 uncultured Tissierella sp.
TAGTTACAGTTGCATTCTTCTCCAATAGCATCATTACCAATGGCTTGCCTACTACCATAGATCTATTAACAACTACTACGTTTTTTCCCTCTAATGGAATTTGATTATAAAGAAGTATCTCCATAGCAGCCTTTGGTGTAGCAGGTGAAAATCCAGTCATATCACCCTCAAATATCTTTTCAAGGTTTAATGGATGCATACAGTCAACATCTTTAGATGGACTTATTGCATTTCTAATCTTCTCTTCATCAATATGCTTAGGTAAAGGTCTAAACATAAGAATTCCTGAGATTTCCTTATCATTGTTTAACTCTTCAATAAATGCAATTAACTCTTCCGTAGTCATACTTGTTTCCTTTTCGAAAACCTTAGATTTGATTCCTATTGCATCACAATTTTTTATTATACTCTTTTCATAGGATACGTCACTTGCATTATCTCCAAGTCTAACAATACCCAATGTAGGATATGTACCATTTGCCTCTAATTTTTTTATTCTCTCTATCATATCTTCTTTAATCTTTGCTGCAACTACATTTCCCTTTAGTACCTCAGTCATTAAACACCCTCCTATAACGTTATTTAATTATCAGTATCATTATAACATATAATCCGATATTTTCAAGTATAGAGGGTTTACTTAGTAAATAATTCTTCTTGCTGTCACATAGGTCTGAGAATAGTATTGTTCATCTATACTATCAATACTTACCTTTTCTTTTCCTGATGAAGCATGTATCATATTCCCTTCCCCCACATAGATACCAACATGAGAAATTTCACAACCAGTGGTGCTAAAGAATAATAGATCTCCAGGCATGAGATGAGATTTATCCACCTTAATCCCAACAGTTGATTGAGCTGTAGAATTTCGAGGAATCTCTATTCCTAACTGCTCAAGATATAGTGAATATGTAAGGCCTGAGCAATCATACCCAATTTTTCCCGTATCACCATATACATAAGACTTACCTATTAACCCATAAGCTGATATTATAAGGTGGTTTAACTTTTTTTCCCTTTCTAGGATCACCTCTTTATCTTCCTTTTTTATTAAAGATAAGGGTGTAAATGTCTCGATGTAGTTAATTGCTGAGGCTATTATAATTAAGGGAATCAATAGTTTTAAAAGAACGGTTTTTCTCTTCATTTAATGCACTCCTTAAAGTTTATACTAATAAGTGTAGTGTTTACTTAAGATTGTAATAAATAGATACTTTAAAAGTACTAAAAATATAACAAAAAAATACAACCTTTTATAGGTTGTATTTAGCTACTATGTATGGAGTAAGTCTATAAGCCGTGTTCTGTTTATATGGTCATCTATCTAGACCTATTGTTGCCAATAGGTTCATGCGACCTACCTTTGGAACGGCAACGAGCAGCTGCCTTTTTTAGTTCCCTTTTGGTCTTGCTCCAGATGGGGTTTACATAGCCATTTAGTCGCCTAAATGCTGGTGAGCTCTTACCTCACCTTTCCATCCTTACCAGATAATCTGGCGGTTTCTTTCTGTTGCACTTTCCTTAGGGTCGCCCCCACTGGGTGTTATCCAGCATCTTGCTCTATGGAGCACGGACTTTCCTCATGCCTAAGCACGCGACCAAACAATTTACTCCTAAATAATTATAACATCTTTTATATGATATTGCAAAAGTAATATACTGGAAATTACTTGTGAATTGTATACTGTGAATTGTTAATCATAATACCATATGTGATATTCCCGGTTTTAACGATATATCTACCTGGACTTCACCTATTTCCTTCAAAATAAAATCTTTAAGAACATCCAATACAACTTTTTCTGTATGATAATGACCGGCATCGCCTATTATCATACCTAGCTGATCTGCTAACTGTGCCTGATGGTACTTAATATCTCCTGTTACATAAATTTGTGCACCTTTATTATAGGCATCCTCAATAAAATCTCCACCACTTCCACCACAAACAGCAACTCTTTTAATTTTTCTATCCAGATTCCCATATATATTGATATGATCCAAGTTCAACTTTTCTTTTATATCCATGATAAAATTCAATGCATCTACTTCTTCAACATCACCTACTCTACCGTATCCAAAGTTGTATCCTTCATTGATTAACTCAAATACATCGTATGCTACCTCTTCATATG
>CAZTEN010000302.1:0-2136 GCA_964612495.1 uncultured Tissierella sp.
ATGGTTACACTGGTAGCATCATCACAAAAATTAGGTTTAACAGACGGGACTTCATTTGTAGTACCTTGGGCTATATTTCTAGGTGGCTTTGCCCAATTATTTGCTTGTATTAATGATTCAAAAAGACAAAATGTATTTGGCACCACTGCATTCGGAGGATATGCATTCTTCTGGTTTGGGGTTGCAACATCCTGGATGATAAAATCAGGAGTATTCGGAGAAGGTATGGCAGCAGGAGTAGATCCAAGACAGTTGGGAGTAGCTTTCTTAGGATATCTGATTTTTAGTGTGTTTATGACATTTGGAGCAGCAGAAACACATAAAGTACTTTTTATAATATTTATCTTTATAGACCTTCTATTTCTAGGTCTTACTTTAAGCTCTTTTGGAATAATGGAACATGAAACACATACTTTAGCAGCTTATTCAGAGTTAGCCATAGCTATTTTTTCATTCTACGGCTCTGCAGCAGCGGTATTAAACCCTCATTTTGGAAGAGTATTTTTACCTGTAGGCAAGCCTTTGGGTATATTTAAGAAAGCTGCATAAATAAGAGTAAACAAAAGACTAGGTTAGCCTAGTCTTTTTTCATGTTTAATATTAAAGCTCAATAAAAAGTCAAAAAAAGGGTAAAAATATAAGAGAGGAGAGGGGTGAAAATGAAACTTAAACAATGGCAAAAAAATTTATTATCAATACTTGTCATCATAGTTGGAGGATTTATTCTTTTTAATCTGGCATTTATTTTAACTGCATTGGTAGTAAGAGCTACTATGCTGGTAATGAAAGTACCTGAAAATATGCCACCTCCTTATATAGGAAGATATATAACCCTTATTTTGATTTTAATAATGTCATATATGGTTTTTCGCTCTCACTTAAACGACACTATTAAGGCCACTTTTTTAACGATGCCACTTATGGTTATCCTTGTAATGATTGGAATAAGCCTATATGGTCAAGCTCAATGGGTTATCTATGGAGTAGGAGCCCTAGTTATAATTGCAGTTATCTTATACCTATATAAGAAGAAGGTATCATGGCTATATTATTTTGCTACTTTCTATGTAGCAGCTCTAGGGATATATATTATGATTTCTGGAATGGATATTTAATAGGGGGCGAAAAAAATGGGAAAATACCCCGAAATTAAACTAGGTAGATTGGCAGTTATATTGACTATGATTTATATTATAATTTTACTAATCTTTTTCTTATTTATGGGCATGGGTATTGTCGATTTCGATACTGGACATTATTGGGATATAACCCTTGGAATCGCAATACCTATAGAGTTAGTAGCATTTGTACTGAGTATAATTTCCATTAGAAAAGAGAAGACAATATTAGTCAAGTTTTCATTAGTAGTTGGGATTATTACTGTAGCATTTTTACTTACACATAGCTTTTTCATCAATGATTGAAGGTTAAGAAGGCCCTATATGCTGTATATATAGGGCTTTCTTGCTGCAAACTAGGTTCCACAAAAGGTTCTATATGGTTCATTTGATTCAGCTACCTGACAATATTCCTCTTGTTCTTTAGCATAGGAGTATGGATTAGAAAGCACACTAAGCAGCCTATTCATTGGGGATAAGTCGCCATCTTCTGCAGAAGCCAAGGCCTCCTCGACTCTGTGATTTCTAGGTATTATAAAAGGATTGTTTTTCTTCATCAATTCCTTTACTTTGTCAATTCCTTCATCCTGGCTATCAATTCTTGCCCTATATCTCTTATGCCATTCATTAAAGTCCTCTGTATTAAAGAAAGTCTGATTTTTAAAATCATCCAATGTCAAGGCTACGAAGGTATTCGTATAATCTCCCTTGTATTTTTCCATTAAAGCCAATAAGTCATTTATAAGGGCTATATCCTCAGGCCTTTCATGGAAGAGGCCAAGCTTTGAGCGCATACCCTTTAGATAATATTTATCAAAGAGCCTCTTGAATTCAGAAAGTTGTTCATTGGCAATACTTACAGCCTTTTCCTCATTCTCATCCAAAAGGATGAGCAAGGTTTCCGCAAATCTAGCTAGATTCCAAGCTCCTATCATAGGTTGATTCTTATATGCATATCTGCCATAGGTGTCTATTGAGCTGAAAACCGTATCCGGATGGTATATATCCATAAAGGCAC
>CAZTEN010000303.1:0-2099 GCA_964612495.1 uncultured Tissierella sp.
TATTGCAAATACTTAGGTTCCAGGATTTTTATTTTCTCAAACTGTCAAAGATGAGGTAGTATATGCTTGTATTTCTTAAATGTCAAGAAAAATATTTAAGTTATTAGTTTTATTCTAAACAACATATGCCAAATAATATATTAGAGTAATCATAAAAACCCAATTTCTAGCTTGAATATTCAAATTTATGCGATAAATTAATTGAGTTGTTATTTTTCTATCATTTTGATATTTAAAAATAATCATAATATTTTTTCAAAAGGAAGGATTTTTATTGCTTTATGTAGTATTAATATATTGTCTAAATAGAGAATTAATTAAGAATAGAGGTGTTTTTATGACAGAAATTATAGATTTAAATTCAGATTTAGGTGAAAGCTTTGGTGCCTATACTATGGGTATGGATAGTGAGGTTATGAAATATGTAACTTCATCCAACATAGCTTGTGGTTGGCATGCTGGAGATCCTCTAATAATGGATGCAAGGATAAAAGAAGCAGTAAAAAACAATGTAGCAGTAGGAGCTCATCCCGGTTATCCTGACTTAATAGGATTTGGTAGAAGAAACATCGACATCACTCCTGCAGAAGCAAGAGCATATATGCTTTATCAAGTTGGGGCTTTAAGGGCTTTTGCCGAGGCAAACAACATTAAATTACAGCACATAAAACTTCATGGAGCATTTTACAACACAGCTTGTGTAAAACCCCAGTTAGCTGATGCAATAGTTGATGCAATTGCAGAAACTTTTGGTAAGAATATTATCCTATTAGCACTTAGTGGCAGCTATATACTCAAGCGTGGAGAAGAAAAGGGCTTAAGAATAGCTCATGAGGTATTTGCTGATAGGGCATATAACACAGACGGAACATTAGTAAGCAGAAAACTGCCCGGATCAATGATTAACGACAAGGATTTAGCAATTCAAAGAATTAAGAGAATGGTTAAAGAAGGAAAAGTAACAGCCATAGACGGAACAGATATCCATATAAAATCAGATTCAATATGTGTACACGGTGACAATCCTGAAGCAATATCTTTCGTAAAGACTATTAAAGAAAATTTACAAGCTGATGGCATTGAAGTTAAATCTTTAGCAAACTTCATTTAGGAAGGAGATTATATGTACGAAAGCACAAAGTTTTTAGCAGCAGGTGATTCTTCAGTATTTATGGAGTTTGGCAATAGCATAAGTCCTGAAATCAATGCTAAGATTAGAAACGTAGTAAAGGGAATTGAAAGCTCTTCCATAAAGGGTATTAGAGAGCTACTCCCCACTTACAGATCAATTCAAATCATGTACAATCCACTGGAAATAGGCTACGATGAGTTAATTACCTCCTTAAGAGACCTTGAAAGTTCCTTTCACGAGAGTGATGCAGGGAATTACAGAACAGTTGAAATCCCAACTCTTTATGGAGGAGAATATGGACCTGATATAAAGTTTGTTGCAGAACATAACAATATTTCTGTAGAAGAGGTAATAAGGATTCATACCTCCACTGACTACCTTATATATATGTTGGGCTTTACACCAGGATTTTCATATTTAGGAGGAATGAGTTATAAAATTGCAACTCCTAGACTAAAGACACCAAGAGGCGTTATTCCAGCCGGGTCTGTAGGCATAGCCGGGTCTCAAACCGGTATATACCCTATAGATAGTCCCGGAGGATGGCAGCTAATAGGCCGTACACCTTTAAATATGTATGACCCAACTGCTGAGCCACCTATATTGTTAAAGGCTGGGGATTATGTAAGATTTGTAAGTATATCAGAAAAAAAATATTTTAGAGTTAAAAAAGAAGTGGAAGCTAAGGATTACAAGGTGAATATTATCATAAATGGGGAGGTAAGAAGAAATGAATAGAATTAGATTTATTAAATCAGGTCTTTTTACCACTGTTCAAGATAAAGGACGCTGGGGTTATCAGCAATTCGGAATGCCGGTTGCAGGTGCAATGGATAATTTTGCTTCAAGAGTAGCAAATCTATTGGTTGGCAATGATGAGAATGAAGCCCTTCTCGAAACTACCTTTAAGGGTCCGGAAATCAAATTCAACTGCCATGAGATAATCGCCATTACCGGAGCTGATATG
>CAZTEN010000304.1:0-2064 GCA_964612495.1 uncultured Tissierella sp.
TCTACGCTTAACATCATAAGTTACCCGATGATGTCCAAGACTCGCTATGAGTGGTTTGCTAAACCTTTCTCAGTGGGAATCCCACCCACTATATGATACGCCCTTATCTTGGCGCACTGACAGGCACCGTCGGCCTTCTTTCCCCTCCTTCATATAGCATCTAACATGCTCTTTCCTGAATCATGTCTAAAATATCTTTATCTTACCTTCATATAGCCAGTCTGGTATTTTATATTTTATAGCCCTTTACTGCTGGATGATTTGCAAAAATCAATCTTATCATCCTTATAGATATATAGCATTGGTGAATTAAATCGTCTTGCATTATAAATATAGCTAGTACTAATTGTAGCCACATTTCAGAACATTCAATAACTTATTAACTTAGGTTACAGGTACCGTCAGTCCCCATGTTAGCAGGGACATTTTTTATAATGATTATTCCTTCACCTAGATCAACAATATGATTTACTCTTCCACTTGTTAAATTAGCTTTACAAAGAACACAATTCATAATCCTACCTCCTCCTGGTTTTAAAATCATCTAAATATAAGGCTACTTGGATAAGGGTAATCATCTTCATAATACTCTATTATCTCTCCGCTTGAAAGGCAATATATTATCTCTTTAATTTTTATTCCTCTTTGCTGCATTCTAGTTAATATATGTCCACTCCATTGTATATTATCCTTTTCTAAGGCTTCTTTAATATCATTCATGTTATATGACATAATTACCTCCATGAACTTATTCTTCTATCTCTTTAATAATATTATACAGTAAGTTATGCTGCTTTACTATGAGAAATCAGTATTTCATATAGTAAAAAACTTGTTATCTTAGACTACTTTAAGATATTTAGGATATTACTCCATAGTCACAAAATAAGTATTTTATGAAATAAGAATTGTAGTATAATTTCAGAATATTCAATAACTTATTAAGTTAGGTGACAGGCACCGGGGGCATTTCAATTGATCTTCTTATTTATTTCTATTTTTCCACAGACAGCCTAGCATTCTGGATATTTAAGAGTTTATTCTATAATAAACTCCTCCGTTGACAACCTTCCATCCCAGTAAAGCCCATCAAAACGATGAAACTCTCTAGTTACTGAACCATCTTTTTTTGTATAATCAATAACGTAAACTTGACCACGATTCGACCACATAGGATAATTTGTATAAGGCAATACATTCCCTGTTCTTCTGTAATCTTTAACGTCCTCATAAGCATCTTTCAACATCCATACATCACGAGATTTGTAATCCTTAAAACCATCCATATCTACTTTCCCTAAATAGTCTGCTTCATATTCTTTATCGTTTACTGTAATTGTTAGTGCTTCTTCAATATCCTTATCATTTACACTAGCTGTAAGTGTTCCTTGCTCCCACCCTACATCTTTTCCTAACATCTCTGCTATAGCTCTTAATGGCACATATGTAGTACCTTCATATAAAATGTTATCAGATTCTACTTTTTTACCATTCACAGTAAGATTTACTGAATTGTATGCTACCTCAATTGTTTTTGTCACAGCTGCCCCTAATGATGTGCTCATTAATAATGTTGTGATAATTACTCCTAAGATAAATCCTTTTAAAGTTTTTTTCATCTAAACCCCTCCCATATTTATTATATACTCACTATATAATTCGATGAAAATTTGGAAAATCCTTCTTTCTATAACAAAATTATTATTTTTTATTTTTAATATTATCTTAGGTGACTGACACCGGCAGACTCCTATTATTCCTTTGTTGTTATAACTACCATAGAGATTTTGCCCTTATTATACCAGCTTTTATTACTATCATAAAATTTGACTTCAATGTCATATAAAGTCGTACATTCAATTATTTCATCTTTTATAGATTCAATATTTAGATAAGGATGGTATACCAGCCAAACCTTGAACGTATTTATTGTTCTTTATATATAACTAGTACAAATCGAGAATACCCTCCTATAAATATAGCTAGTACAAATTGTAGTCTTATTTCAGAATATTCAATAACTTATTAAGTTAGGGTCGAGTAAATAAGCCTCTCTCTATTGCT
>CAZTEN010000305.1:0-2052 GCA_964612495.1 uncultured Tissierella sp.
AATTCATCTCCTACCTATAGAGGAAGGAGTATTCTTGCTAGTCTCTTTGATAAATAAGTTGCTATTCTCTTAGTAAAATGGGTATATTATAGTTATTATGAGTATTTCTGGCAACTATAGCCCTAAAGGAGGAAAATTATGAAGCTATCAATTGGAAATACAATTCACACCCTGCGAAAGGAAAAGGGAATAGATAAAGCTGATTTGGCAAAGGCCATTGGTGTTGATGTTGATAAAATAACTACTTGGGAAAACGGAGAAGCCTATCCCGATATAACTCTTCTTTCCTCCATCGCAAAAAATCTAGGTACTGATGTAGATTCTCTATTGATGTTCGAGACTCAACTTACATCCGATGAGATAATTAATATAAATAGAATATGCGCTGAAGCTTTTGAAACCAAGGATTATGACACAGCTATGAATCTGGTAGATAAGTACTTGAATAAATACTCTCGCAGCCTATTTCTCAAATTTAGAATTGGAAGTCTACTTCAACAATATATTCAGATGGCAGATACAGAGGAGAAAGCCAATATGTCAATAGAAAAGTCTATAGGTCTTCTTGAAGAATCCTCAAGAATAGATGATTTAGAGATAAAACAAGCTTCCCTCTACGTACTTAGCAGTCTTTACACTATGAAGCAGGATTATGATAAGGCAATAGAAGTCTTAAATGCACTCCCAAAATTTAATATTAACCCAGACTTTATGCTTTCAACTATCTATTCCATTACCGGCGAAGGAATTAAGGCAAAGAAAATAGAGCAGGAGAACCTTTATAACTCTATAAATAACACCATAGTATCTCTAACTGCAATGTGGGGAACAGCCCTTAAGGACAGAAATCTTGAATTTGCTATAGAGCTGGCGAAGTTGCAGAGAAAGACTATATCTGACTATGATTTGGATAACTTCATGCTTGGAAATAACATCTTACTCTTTGCAGATATTTCAGCTGTAATTAAGGATGCGGACTTGACCCTAGATTATATTGAAAGCTTTGCAGACTGGATACTGGACCTAGATGAAACTTCCTTGGATTTATCCAAGAACAAATTCTTCAGCCTTATAGATGATAATCATCCAATAAGTTCCATAGAGCAGCTAAAGCAAAGATTTATACAATCAGTAGTAAAGAATCAAAACTATGACTTCGTAAAATATTCGGACAGATACAAAAAGATAATCTCAAAAATTCTTTAAATCTTTAAAAGGATGACCCTAATGGTCATCCTTTTAAATTTAAAAACTGCTTATTCCAGTCCATTCCTGTATATAATAACCTAGGGTTCTTAAAAGCATATTTTCTTTCCTATACTCTAAAGTAAATTCTGCACCCTCATTATTCCATAAACGGTTGAAATAATTAAGGATTCTCACGGACTCTATATGGTTTTTCGGCAAAATTACCTTTAGATTTGTTTCAAGGTTAAAGTCCTTTAGATTTCTCCTTGTTAAATTGCAGGACCCACCTATAAGGATTATCTTATTATCCCGTTCAAAAATTGTCATCTTGCTGTGAAACTGCTCACCGTGGGTATTGTACCACCTTATCCTAATATCTGAATTATTACAGACCTTATTAGCCACGGGTCTATTTGGAATTCCCACCTTAGTCAATCCAAAGGCATCCCTGTTATAATCCAGAATAAATCTTATGTCTACACCTCGTTTACTTGCTGCAATAAGGTCATTTATAACCATATTTTCAGCAAGATAAAACATGACCATGGAAATTCTATCCCCTGATTTGGCCGCTCTTATTTCCTCTAAAAGTTCAGCCCATATCTTTCCTTCCGTAATGACCATTGCCTTAGTCCCATTATCTTGGCTTGTTCTACTTCTTAGGGTAATCCGTTCTCCTGTCATATAATCTATTATTGCATTTTCCGATTCCAATATATCCTGAATTATCTCACCCTCAACAACAAAGGCAATATTTGAATGATTTCCACTGGTATCATGGGGATTAAAGGAAGTGACTAATCCTTCCCTTTCAGTGATTAAAACCTTTCTATGATTCGCTTTAAAATTAAACATCCTCAAATA
>CAZTEN010000306.1:0-2038 GCA_964612495.1 uncultured Tissierella sp.
CAAGACCTGTCATTCTTTTCCTTTATCTCCTGCTCAAAATATCCAATATCCAATGTGTGTCCCAATTCTACCTTGCCTGAGTAAGGCTTTATAAGTCCTAATATGGATTTCATAAAAGTAGTCTTACCTATACCATTTGCCCCTACTATGGCTATCCTCTGACCTCTTTCCATTCTCAGGTTCAATGGCTTAGATAGTGGAGAATCATATCCTATTACTAAATCTTTAGTTTCAAATATGAGCTTTCCCGCAGTTCTTCCTTCTTTAAAGTTAAACTCTGGCTTTGGCTTTTCCCTAGCAAGTTCAATAATATCCATCTTATCCAGCTTCTTTTGCCTGGACATGGCCATATTTCTGGTTGCTACCCTTGCCTTGTTTCTTGCCACAAAGTCCTCTAAATCTGCAATTTCTTGTTGTTGTCTCTTATATGCTGATTCGAGTTGAGATTTTTTAGCTTCATAAATCCTTTCAAAGTCTTCGTAATTTCCTACATAACGATTTACTTCCTTGTCCTCTACATGGTAAATAAGGTTTATAACGCTGTTTAAGAAAGAAATATCATGGGATATAAGCAAAAAGGCATTTTCATATTCTTGTAGATATCTTTTAAGCCATACTATATGCTGTTCATCCAAATAGTTAGTAGGCTCATCCAGCATTAGGATATCAGGCTTTTCTAACAAAAGCTTTGCCAATAATACCTTAGATCTCTGTCCGCCGCTTAGCTCATCTACATCCTTATCTAATCCAATTTCATCTAATCCCAGTCCTCTAGCTGTTTCCTCTACCTTTGAATCTACTATATAGAAGTCATTATGGTCTAATATATCTTGAATGGTGCCGACCTCTTCCAAGAGGGAAGTAAGTTCATCTTCTGAAACTTCACCCATCTTTAAATACATATCCTGCATTTCTTGCTCCATGTCAAACAGATACTTAAAAGCACCCCTTAGAGCATCTCTTATAGTCATACCCTTTTCAAGAACTGCATGCTGATCCAAGTATCCTACTCTAACTCTCTTTGCCCATTCTATCTGTCCCTCGTCAGGCTCCAGTTTTCCTGTTATTATGTTCATAAAAGAGGATTTACCCTCGCCGTTTGCACCAATTAATCCTACGTGTTCTCCATTTAACAATCGGAAGTTAACATCCTTTAAAATCTCCCTGCCACCATAGCTATGATTCAGGTTTGTAACCGTTAATATACTCATTTAATCACCTTTCCAATTAGTTCGCTCTTTTGTTGAATTGTTCCTTAATTATCTTACATATAATTTGTTTAAATTTCAATAGATTAGTGTAGAATAATATTAAAAACGAGGTGAAGATTTTCATGCTTATTTAAGCAGTAGATATCTTTTAATAATAAAAGATGGTGTATATTAAATAATCACCTCGTTGCAGCGGGGTGTAGAAACTGCAAGCAGTTTCATCGATGCTTAAAAAGGGTATTAGTAATAAAAAAGATTAACCTTGCTATTTATCTGTAAAAAAGATATACTTAATAGGTTAAAGATTAAGGAGGACGATGCAGTTTAATGGAAAAAATGAGATTTGAGGATATTAATTTATCATCGGAGTTACAAAAGGGAATAAAGGCTATGGGTTTTGAGGAGATGTCTCCTATTCAAAGTCAGGCTATACCGGTTTTATTGGACGGAAGAGATGTTATTGGACAGGCGCAAACAGGAACGGGAAAAACAGCAGCCTTTGGTATACCAATTTTGGAGATGACAGATCCTAAGGACAAGAGTATTCAAGCTTTGGTTCTTTGCCCTACCAGAGAATTATCTATTCAGGTGGCAGAAGAGATTAGTAATTTAGGTAAATTTAAAAAAGGCATAAAGATACTTCCGGTTTATGGAGGACAGCCAATTGATAGACAGTTAAGAGCTCTTAAGGCTGGAGTACAAATTGTAATAGGTACACCAGGAAGAGTAATAGACCATATAAAAAGAAAAACTATTAAAACAGATAATATTAAGTTAATGGTTCTGGATGAAGCTGATGAGATGTTTGACATGGGCTTTAGAGATGA
>CAZTEN010000307.1:0-2033 GCA_964612495.1 uncultured Tissierella sp.
TCATAATGTTTGCAACATCTGGTGTTGCTTCATTCATTTGAATTACATCTTTAAATAATTTGTGATTTTATGCTAATAAAGAGATGAAGATGTCACCACTTCTTAAATAAGTATTAATATCATACAAGAGGAGAAATTATATTGTCATTTAAAGAATTAAATATTATAGAGCCAATTCAGAAAGCTCTAAATACTGAAGGGTATTCTAAACCTACCCCCATACAAAAAAACGCGATACCAGTGCTTTTAGAAGGAAAGGATTTGTTAGGATGTGCACAAACAGGTACAGGCAAAACCGCTGCTTTTGCAATTCCTATACTGCAAGGATTAGCTACAGAACAACGAGCATCAAGTGAACGTAGACAAATAAAAGCATTAATAGTTGTACCTACAAGAGAGCTAGCTATTCAAATTTCCGATAGTTTTAATGTCTATGGAAAAAATCTAGGCTTAAGTACCTTAGTTATATATGGTGGCGTTTCCCAGCATCCACAAACCAAGGATTTAAGTAGGGGCGTCGATATTCTAGTAGCTACACCCGGAAGATTGCTAGATTTAATAAAACAAAAATTTATTAACTTAAAAAGCATAGAATATTTTGTATTAGATGAAGCTGATCTTATGTTGGATATGGGGATGTTGAAGGATGTTAGAAAGATCATTACTTACCTTCCTAAAGTTAGGCAGACAATGTTCTTTTCAGCAACTATGCCAACTGAAATTGGAGAATTAGCTAATTCTATATTAAAGGATCCGATTAGAATAGATATTACACCGGTATCGTCTACTGTTGACATTATTGAACAAGAGTTATACTTAGTTGATAAAATAAATAAGGTTAATTTACTTATCCATATTTTGAAGGATAAAAAAATTGATTCTGCTTTAGTATTTTCTAGGACAAAACACGGTGCAAATAAAATAGTAACTGCCTTAGAAAAGGCGGGACTTACAGCTCAAGCTATACATGGTAACAAATCTCAAAACGCTAGGCAGTTAGCCTTAAATAATTTTAAGGAAAGAAAAACTAGAATTTTAATCGCAACTGATATAGCAGCAAGAGGGATAGATATAGAAGAACTTTCACTTGTAATAAACTTCGATTTACCTGAAGTTCCGGAAACCTATGTACACAGAATAGGTAGAACAGGAAGAGCAGGCCTTGGTGGAAAGGCAATATCCTTTTGTGATTATGAAGAAAAACCCTTACTTCAATCAATTCAAAGGTTAATAGCTAAAACAATACCGGAAATACAAGATCATCCTTATCCTTTAGTAGATACAACTATTAAACCAAAGGAAAAGTCAAGCAGGAGACCTTCTGCTTCCAAATCATTTATTTCAAACACACCTAAAGCTAAAAGCAAGGATACAAAGACAGGCAAGATTAGAAGAGAAAAACTTCAAGGTAAGCCAAAGCAAAACACTTCGAAGAAAAACGAGCAAAAGAAAAATGTTCATTGGAGTAATAGATAAGCAATATAAAATCTTCTTATCATTTGATAGGAAGATTTTTTTGTTTTGGGACTAACCCCATATTAGTAGAAACAATGAATATATTGATAAGCATATGAATATTAGTTCTTCCAGTATGGTATTAGGTTTAAGTATAATTGGGGAAGATATGTTTTCATTTACAGGAAAAAATAGTTTAATTCCCTTAAGAGTGAAAAAATCAGCAATTAAGTGCAACATATATCCTGTTGTAAATCCTAAATATATAGAATTTAATTGATAATCTGATGTAACTAATTTAACCATCCAAGAAAACAATAAGAAACCAATTATGCTATGGGTAAAGCCCCTATGGTTTGATGTGCCTATAAGAAAGCTTAGTATTCCCAAAAGTTTAAATACAAAATTACCGCTAAATAAAAACAAGCAGGCAAATCCTGCTGCTAAAGTTAAATAGAATAATGAGCTATAAAGTTTATTATTAAAAAGTAATAACTTTTGATTTAATTTAGCCTTAGGATGATCTAAATCTGGTATTAAAGACCCTAAAGCAGCAGATAGTACTAAAATTATTTTAT
>CAZTEN010000308.1:0-2032 GCA_964612495.1 uncultured Tissierella sp.
AACCCCCGTATTGGACTTTCACCAACTAGTTTACGCCCATGCTGGGCGCACAAATGAAATAAGCCCAAAGGCTTGGGCTTATTTCTGAAGGTTTTGAGAAACTATTTTTAGTTTCACTTAATTAATGCAATGAGGTCATTTTACAATTAATTTTATTAGTTTGCGCTTGCTACTAAATACATCCCTAAATTATATAATACACCTATAGCTACTATATGAAGACCAACAATTGCGCCCATTACTCTTGCATAACTATCGTCATTTTTAGATGTCTTAGCCAAGGATGAAGTTTTTTCTTTACTAACTGATATTCTTGATATATTTTCCATTGATGTTCTCCCTCTCTAACTTTTATATCTATCTTATGTATATATAATATGATATTGTTAGATGTTTGTCAACCAAGGAAAACGCGTTCACTTCAACATTTTTTCAGGAAACCGATGCCATTTTTAACTTTTTTGATTTTTTATTCTGATTTAGTTTTCCCAAAGAAACGTTATAATTTACAGTTGCAACCTTATTCGCAAGATTGGGTTGTTACTTCCGTTTGTTAATTGTTTATCCATCATTTCTATTCATTTGTATTCTAATTTGCTACAATTATATATCCACTTATCCTTAATTTCTAAGAGTTGCCTTAATCATATTCTTATTAAGCAAGATTGCCAAGGCTTCTAAAATAGATCTTGCTACTATATCTGCTTTAGTTAAAAGCTTTCCTGATGCCCCTTCCTCTTCTATTACAGCTATGGAAATAACTGCTTCTTCAAACATTGGAATATCGTTAACACCATTTCCCAAGCAAACGGTTTTACTTACACCTAAGGTTCTCACAATTTCCCTTTTGGATTCCCCCGCATTTTCAGTTGGAAATGTCAGCACCTTAGCCTTAATATCCTTACATTCTTCCTCAACACTTCCATAAGTATCGGCCGTAAGTATGTAGATATTTGTATATCCACCTAATTTATCTATCAACCCTTTTACACCCTCAATTAATTTTCTATTTACGGCTAGAGTCCCATTATAGTCAAATACTATATTTTGGACTTCAATATTATCTCTACCTGGTATTTCATATGTTATCATAATTATCAGCTCCTTAAATCGGATATCTTCATTATACTACTTTAATGACCTTTAAAACATAAAATCATCACTTATTGACATTTGGTGTTTCTTGTTTCCTACAAAAAAAGAAAACATCTTTTATGATGTTTTCTTTCATGTTTGGCTATACTTTATGCGTCAGCCAAAGCCTCTTTTCCCTCAATTTCCTTGATTTCACTTGCTTTTGTATACCTATTTAGGATCTCAACTAAATCTAGCCCTGTCATATCCTTGATGGATTGAAATCCGTTGCCAGTTATATCCGTTACAGCCTTGGAAAGTTTGGAAGCCCCTTCTCTTCCTCCATTGTCAATAATGGTTATCTTATCAACCTGTTGCATTGGCTTGGAAACTTCCGCCATTATCTCAGGAAGTCTTGCAACAACCAGTTCAACTATAGCTGCCTCACCATATTTAGCCATAGCCTCAGCTAATTTATCCTTAGCCATTGCCTCAGCAAGACCTTTTGCTTTAATGGATTCTGCTTCAGCAAGCCCTTTTGCCTTTATAGCTTCTGCTTCGGCTTGAGCCTCTATTCTCTTGGCTTCTGCTGATGCCATAGCCTTGATTTTAATAGCTTCAGCCTCTGATTCTGCCAGCTTTATAGCTGCAATCTTATCTGCCTCTGCCTTTACCTCTGCTTCATATTTCTTTGCATCTGCCGGTTTTCTAACCTTTGCTACTAGGTCTTCTTCAACTACTATGGCATTCTTTTTAGCCAATGCTGCCTGCTGCTCTGCCACTAATGATTCATTTTCTATTTCTTTAAGCCTATAGGCTACGTCTGCATTTGCCTTGGCTCTATCCTGCTCGGCTCTATAGCTTTCTACTTTTATAGCTTTATCCCTTTCTGCCTCTGCAATGGCTGTATCGGCTTCAAGTTTTGCCCTTTGTCCGATTCTTACGGCATCGGCTGTTT
>CAZTEN010000309.1:0-2026 GCA_964612495.1 uncultured Tissierella sp.
AATAACTAAAAAGGTTACATTGCTATTTTGCCTTTTCAATCAGTTCAACTATATATTCTTCTAGCTTTTCCGGTTCGGTTGCAGATGCAAATCTCTTAATTACATTTCCCTCTGCATCTACAAGAAACTTTGTGAAGTTCCATTTAATGGAGTCCCCCAGTATTCCTGAGGTCTGATCCTTAAGAAATTTAAAAAGAGGGTCTGCATTTTTTCCATTAACATCTACCTTGTCAAAAATTCTAAAGGTTACCCCATAGTTAATAGAACAAAAATTTCTAATCTCTTCATTTCCACCAGGCTCCTGATTTCCAAATTGATTACATGGAAAACCAAGAATTTCAAACTTGTCGCTGCCAAACTTTTCGTAAAGCTTTTGAAGCCCCTCATATTGTGGAGTAAATCCACATTTGCTTGCTGTGTTAACTATTAAAAGAACCTTACCCTTATATTCGCTAAGACTTACTTCATCGCCAAAACTATCCTTAACCGTAAAATCATAAACATTCATTATCTCACCTCAAATTAGTAATTAATTAAGTGTTATTTAACATAATTATACCCAATATATAGGATGTTACAAATTCTTATTAAGATAGGTATTAGATGATGATATTTATATTGATGGACAGAGGTAGACATTTCAACCTTTAAAAGAGAGATTTTGGGTGGATAATAAGATTGAGGGAGAAGTCGCAATAGGAATTACTTACATTAATAAGGAAATACTTGAGTTAGAAAATCAACACAATGTAAGTGTCATCTATCCTGAAGATGTTATACCATGGATTGCTGAAGGCATGGATATAATGAAGAATGCTAATAATCTAGATGGTGCTAAAGCATTTATGCAGCATTAGAAGTTATGAGGAGGGTATAATGCCATACAGAACCTGATGTACATGAAAGGAGCTAGTATGATAAATAATATGATTTTAATTTTTGTAACAGAGCATATATAACTAAACTTTATAGGAGCTTTGATAAAGCTGATACCAGCCTTCCTAATTTAGACTTAGATCATAGTTGGAAGAAAGTATATGAGTCAGAAATATATAAGCAAGATGATATAGAGTACAGGTATGTAGATTATGAAAGAGCATAGCTTTTCTAGGTAATTAAAAGGATCTCCAATTAAGAAGATCCTTTACCTTTAGTATTTACTTTAACACATATGATGCTAATACCGATTGCACATCATATATATTCAAGCTCTTATTGAATTGTTTCTGAATTGGTGTTGCGGAACCAGATACCCATATCTTTAGCTCTGCATCTAAATCAAGATGCCCGGCTGTTTCAATACTAAAATGTATAATGCTCTTATATGGTATTGAATGATACTCTTGTTTCTTTGCTGTCAATCCTTGTTTATCTACTAAGATTAATCTCTTATTGGTGAATATAAACATATCTCTTATAAGTTGATAAGCCTTTTCTATCTTCTCACCATCTGCTAAAACCTTGCCATATTCTTTAAGTATATCACCAACTTTAACCTCGGATGCGTTGCCCATCATTCCATCAAGTATACCCATAATATATTCCTCCTTATCATGAATATCTATTCGACATTGAATGTTAAGAGTCCTTCTTTTATTGAGAATATTTTATCTATCGCTTGAAAGACAAGCCGTATTTTCCTTGTTTTAGTAAATAATTCAATCCTAACCCCGTACCCTTTAACTAAGTTATATTCTATAATAAACATACAACTAAATAAAACCAATATATCAAGAATAGGCGAGAGGATTAGCTCAATGACCCTATGCCAACCTGCTTATGCAAGGTGACCCAACTAATATAGATAAGGAGGAGTAGGCCGATATTTAATCTTCTTATCACTGATAAGGAGATTTTTATTTTTAAAGAAGGATTTTCAGAATATATGTAGAATTATTATAAAATAGGTAAATTTATGGGTATTAAAGATTAAATGATCAATGCAATATCAGGAGGTAACTAATATGAAGCTAAATATGGAACAAAGGCGAATTGTAGAACTAGAGCCTAATGGGCATATGCTTAT
>CAZTEN010000310.1:0-2014 GCA_964612495.1 uncultured Tissierella sp.
CTACTTGGTCAGTAAAAGTAGTTTGTTTAAATATGATTAAATAGAGGTATAAGTTAAGTGAAAAAATAACTTATAGGAGATAAGAATATGGATATAATGGATTTATTATCAGGCCAGCTTGAGAATGATAATGTATTGAACCAATTAAGTAAGAGCACAGGGGCAGATACATCACAAGTTCAGCAATTAATTAAATTAGGTCTTCCAACCTTACTTCAATCCTTAGAGAAGAATGCTAGCACAGAACAAGGAGCTTCTTCACTAGCTAAAGCATTGGATAATCACAAGGATGATGAAGTTGATGACATCGAGAGATTCCTTGAAAATGTAGACAGGGAAGATGGAGCTAAGATTTTAAATCATGTATTAGGTAATAATAAAGAAAAGGTACAAAACAATCTTGCAAATCAAACTGGACTACAGGCTAATCAGGTTTTAAATGTTATGAGTATGCTGGCACCTATGTTATTAGGTACTCTTGGTAAACAAAAGGCTTCAAATAATGTTGATTCCTCAGGTTTAGCAAGTATGCTTACTGGAATTCTAGGAGGTCAAGCTGGAACAGACGGCAATATAATGGGTGCAGTATCAAAAATCCTAGATGCTGACGGTGATGGAAGCATTGTAGATGATGTTGGGAATATTCTTGGTGGATTATTTAAGAAAAAGTAAATAGAGTGACAAGGGGGAAGTCCATGTCTTCCTATTATTATTTACTGTCCCCCCTGTTTCGCTGTTTTATATCCTTGAATCTAGCAAAAATATTATAATTAAGAAAACAATAATGGTTTCGAAGAGTTCTCCTCTGGAATTTACATCAGGTACAGGTTGCTTTACTTCTTTTTCTTCTCTTTCTTCTTCCTCTATATCAAATAACTCCTTAAGGTCTAGCATTCCCGCACCTTGGCTTTCCTTAGGATCCTTAAGTATTAAGCAGGCATCGGTTAGCTTTTCTTTATATTCCTGTGGAGATAGGTCTCCATATCTATTGAACAAAAGAGCAAGTGAGCCGCTGACTAGAGGTGTAGCCATGGAGGTTCCGCTCAAGGAGGAATAACCATTTAACTCAGTATTAGATAAGGAATTTATATTTACCCCCGGAGCTACAAGGTCAGGTTTTTGTATGCCTTCTGCAGTAGGTCCTCTGCTGGAAAAGCTTGCAATAGTATCATCACTTATATCTATGGTTCTCTTATCATCTACGGCACCTACGGTAATTACTTTCTTAGAGACACCCGGTGATAATATAGTTTTCATGCCAGGTCCGTTATTACCTGCAGCAGTTACTACTACAAGACCTGCATCAACACAATTTTCTACGGCTCTAACTAAGGGGTCCTTATCCGGGCTTATAGTTGAAGGAGTTCCAAGGGACAGATTTATAATTTTAATATTGTATTTATCCTTGATTTCAATTACATAAGACAATGCAGAGATTATATCTGATACTGAACCTCCGCCGTTTTTATCTAAGCATTTAATTCCCACTATAGTTGCACTGGGGGCAACGCCTTTATACTTACCATTAGATGAATAGCCATTTCCGGCAATAATTCCTGCAACATGGGTTCCATGACCATTGTCATCATAGGCTTCAGTCTTTCCATTTACAAAATCCTTAAAAGCCACAACTCTATTTTGGGGCTTTATGAGGTCATCATGTGAGGCAACTCCAGTATCTATGACTGCAACCCCGATTCCCTTGCCTTCATATCCCTTTTGATGGGGAAAATCTGCATTCATACTGGGCAAGGCCACATCCAGTAGTGAATAGACACTGGAATCAAAGCTAATATAATCTATATCCGGAGTGGTGGAAAGTCTATATATTATTTCAGTTGAAACATTTCCTGCAAATCCGTTAATTAGAGGTAAGTCGCTTTTAACACTAGATGATAGCTTAGTAATATTATTTAATAGACTTTCACTGTTTTTTTTAAATTGAATAATGACAGGGACTTCCTCTATGGATTGTGCAAGTATTTTGGCATTTAGAATAGGACAAAGCTTGTCG
>CAZTEN010000311.1:0-2004 GCA_964612495.1 uncultured Tissierella sp.
TAAAGCTTCTCTAACTCCCATTGATCCAGCAATCTTGTATGCCATTTCAGATGAGTCAACATCATGGTATGAACCATCATAACAAGTTACCTTGACATCAAGAACTTCATAGCCACCAAGAATACCTGATTCTAACGCTTCGGAAACACCACTGTTTACAGCGTTGACATATTCCTTAGGAATAGCGCCACCAACTATAGCATTTACGAATTCATAACCCTTACCAGGTTCTTGAGGTTCAACTCTAAGTTTACAGTGACCGTATTGTCCACGTCCACCGGATTGTTTTACATATTTACCTTCTGCTTCTGCAGATGTTTGAATAGATTCCTTGTAAGCTACTTGAGGATTACCTACATTAGCTTCTACCTTGAACTCTCTAAAAAGTCTATCTACGATAATTTCTAGGTGAAGCTCACCCATACCAGCGATAATAGTTTGACCTGTTTCTTCATCTGTGTATGTCTTGAATGTAGGGTCTTCTTCAGCAAGTTTTTGAAGTCCTAGACCCATTTTATCTTGAGATGCTTTTGTCTTTGGTTCAATAGCTACTCTGATTACTGGTTCTGGGAACTCCATCTTCTCTAATATGATTTGATTTTGGTCATCTGAAAGTGAGTCACCTGTAGTTGTATCCTTAAGACCAACTATTGCCACGATATCACCTGCATAGGCTTCTTCTATTTCTTCTCTCTTATTAGAATGCATTAGTACAAGTCTACCTATTCTTTCTTTTTTACCCTTAGTTGTGTTAATAACATAGGAGCCAGATTTCAAGACTCCAGAATAAATTCTAGCATAAGCAAGTTTTCCAACAAATGGGTCAGTAACTATTTTGAAAGCTAAGGCTGATAAAGGTTCCTCATCGGAAGAATGTCTTTCAACTTCTTCTCCTGTATCTTTATCTATGCCCTTTACAGGTGGAATATCTAATGGAGATGGAAGATAATCAACGATAGCATCTAGCAAAGGTTGAACCCCTCTGTTCTTATATGAAGAACCACATAACACAGGAGTAACAGCCCCTTTTACCGTGGCAGTCCTTATACCTCTGCTGATTTCCTCATTAGTAATCTCTTCACCTTCTAAATATTTCATCATCAATTCTTCATCATGTTCTGATATAGATTCCACTAACTTCTCTCTGTATTCAGCTGCTAAATCCTTTAAATCATCGGGAATATCTGTGATTTCAATTTGTTCACCTAAATCATCATGATATATCTCGGCATTCATATTAACTAAATCAACCATTCCGACAAAGGTATCTTCCTTACCAATTGGTATTTGAATTGGTAGAGGATTAGCCTTTAATCTATCTTCAATCATTCCTACTGTTCTAAAAAAGTCTGCACCAACTATGTCCATTTTATTAACAAAACACATACGTGGTACATTGTATTTATCCGCTTGTCTCCAAACTGTCTCAGATTGTGGTTCAACCCCGCCTTTTGCATCAAATAAAGCTACAGCACCATCAAGTATTCTAAGTGATCTCTCAACTTCAACTGTGAAGTCTACGTGCCCTGGTGTATCTATTATGTTAACTCTGTGACCTTTCCAAATTGCAGTTGTTGCAGCAGATGTTATGGTAATACCTCTTTCTTGCTCTTGCTCCATCCAGTCCATTGTAGCAGCGCCTTCGTGAGTTTCACCTATTTTATGAATTTTTCCAGTATAAAATAATATTCTCTCTGTGGTGGTTGTTTTTCCTGCATCAATATGAGCCATTATGCCTATGTTACGTGTATTTTCTAACGAAATTTGTCTTGGCACAATACTTCCTCCTTAAATTTTGTTTCTAAGTCACCACACATTAATAACTAAACATCACTACTTATATGACAATTAAATTAGAATCTGTAGTGTGCGAAAGCCTTATTAGCTTCAGCCATTTTATGTGTATCTTCTCTTTTCTTAACACTTGAACCTAGTCCATTAGCTGAGTCCATTAATTCCTTAGCCAGTTTTTCAACCATAGTCTTTTCTCCCCTATTTCTTGAA
>CAZTEN010000312.1:0-2002 GCA_964612495.1 uncultured Tissierella sp.
TTGCATGTGTTGAATTTGCTAGAAATGTATGCAATCTAGAGGGAGCTCATAGTGCAGAGGTAGCACCTGAAACCAAATATCCTATAATTGATTTAATGAATGATCAGAAGGATGTTCAAAATATTGGAGGTACCTTAAGACTTGGAATCTATCCATGTAAGCTTGTTGAAAACACTAAGGCCATGGGAATCTATAATGAAGAATTGATTTATGAAAGACATAGACATAGGTATGAATTCAACAACGAATTTAGAGATATACTAACTGATAATGGAATTATAATCTCCGGCCTATCTCCGGATGAAAGTCTGGTTGAGATGGTAGAGCTTAAAGACCATCCATGGTTTGTAGGAGTACAATTCCATCCTGAGTTTAAATCTAGACCAACTAAACCCCATCCATTGTTTAAGAGCTTTATAGGAGCTGCAATAGAAAATAAATAATTAAGTAAAAGCAAGTAAGGAGATTAATTTTGTTTCCTTACTTTCTTAATATGTCATCAAAATGTAACATCTTTCGAGTGTGATTTGTTATAGAATGGAAGTAGAATAAACACAAAGGGGGAGTAAGTGTGAAATTGAAGAAGGATTTTCTAAGAGTTTTATCTTTGGCTTTAGTAGTTTTATTGCTAATTCCTAGCATGCCATCATATGCTGCTACCTTTAAAGATGTAAATAGCTCTCATTGGGCATATAGCTACATAGAGAAGATGGCAGGGCTAAAGTATATTAACGGCTATGAGGATGGTTCATTTAAACCTAAGGGAACATTAACTTTCCTAGAAACTATTCAGCTTTTATCAAAGCTGCTCAATCTTTCCGACACAGAAATAAATAAGAGCAAGGAAGATTATAACAAGTTGGTAAATGATTTGAAAGTCCCAACTTGGGGCAAAGAGGCTGTTATGAAATGTCTATATAGGGGTGTATTATCGGAGTCTGAATTAAGAATAATATCATCAAAAGGGCTTCTGGAAGTAGGTACTAATAAAAGGGTTGGAAGGCTGGATATTAGCATATTCATGGCTAAAGCAATGGGCTTAGAGGATGAGGCAAATTCAAAATCATTTGTATCCCTTACCTATAAGGATTTGAATAAGATAGATGCTAAATATCACAAGCTAATAAATGTGCTTATAGAGGCAGGGGTTTTGTCATCTAATGGTACAGGCGCTGGGTACTTTGAGCCTAATCAACCATTACTTCGCGAGCAAATGGCTAAGATGCTTGCTACAGCATATGATTATCTACAAAATAATCCGCAAAGACCAACTCCAACTCCAACACCGGAACCTAAGCCGGTTGAAACTGAGGAAATTTCAGGTCTTATAACTATGATTACCAAGATAGGAAATAATATCTTTGTTACGGTCAAGGGTACCACTGAAGCTGCTTACTTAGTAGATGCTAAGACTACTATAAAACTAGATGGAAGAACAACAACATCAGCAAGTTTATTAGAGGGTCAATCAGTAAAGATAGTAGTAACAAATGGTACAAGTACTGCAATATCTATAGAGGCTGAAAATCTGGAAGAAGAGATTTCAGGAATTATAAAGAGCATAACACCAAGCTCCAGTGAGCTAGTAGTTGAATACCTTAAGAATAAGGTTATAAGTACAATAGATTTGACAGTAGATATGGATACTGAAATTACACTTAATGGAGAAGAAGCAGATTTATTCGATTTAAGTGTAGGCGATGAAGTAAATCTATTGATTGAAAACAGTATAGTTGTTGAGCTAGAAGCAACAGCTAAATATGGAGAAGTTGAAGGGATTATAGTGGAGTTAAATGAAGAAGGAGACCGTAATCCAATATACTTTATTACTATTGAAAATTCAAAGAAGGTTAAGACTGAATATGAATTAGACGAAGATGCTGATATCTATAAGGATGGAAAAAGAGCTAAGTTTGAGGATTTAAAAATTGGTGACGAGGCTGTCCTTGAATTGGAAAGTGGCTTAGTAGTTGAAGTAGATGCAGATATGGTTGAGAAGGAT
>CAZTEN010000313.1:0-1987 GCA_964612495.1 uncultured Tissierella sp.
ATCAATTGTTGTATATGGTCAAGATGTAGGTCTGGAAGGGGGAGTCTTTAGAGTCACTGAAAACTTACAGAAGGAATTTGGTGTAGAAAGGGTATTTGATAGCCCTTTGGCAGAGTCAGCCATTGTAGGTACTGCCATAGGTATGGCAATCAACGGCTTAAAACCAGTGGTTGAGATGCAGTTTTCAGGCTTTGTTTATCCTGCTTTTAATCAGATAATAAGTCATTTAGCTAGGATGCGCAATAGATCCCGTGGAAAATATAACCTTCCAATTGTAATAAGAGCCCCATATGGTGGTGGTATTAGGGCTTTAGAGCATCATTCCGAAAGTATGGAAGCCTTATTTGCTCATATCCCAGGACTAAAATTTGTAGTACCCTCAACCCCTTATGATGCAAAGGGTCTTTTAATAGCAGCTATAAGGGACCCCGACCCCGTATTATTTTGGGAGCCTAAACGAATTTATAGGGCATTTAAACAGGAAGTTCCGGAAGGAGCCTATGAGATTCCTATCGGAAAGGCTAAGATAATTGAGGAAGGAAATCATATCACCCTAGTGGCCTGGGGTGCCATGGTAAGGGATGTTCAAAAGGCAAGTGAAATAGTTAAGGCTAAGGGAATTAAACCTGAGATAATCGACCTTCGTACTATTGCCCCTATGGACAGGGAAAGCTTTGTAGAATCAGTTAAGAAGACGGGAAGAATTCTCGTAGTTCATGAAGCTCCAAAGACCCTAGGTCTCGGTGCAGAGATCATTACCATTGTCAACGAAAAGGCCTTCCTATACCTTGAAGCACCCCCAACCAGGCTTACGGGCTTTGATACAACCTTCCCATTGCCAAGGGGAGAAGAACACTACATCCCTAGCCCTGAAAGAATCGCTAAGACTATTGAAGATTTAGTTAAATACTAGGGGGTGGAAAAATGAAATTTGAATTTAAATTTCCGGATATAGGTGAAGGCATCCACGAAGGAGTAATAATAAAATGGCTTGTAAATGTAGGAGATGAAATAAATGAAGGAGATTCTCTAGCAGAGGTTGAGACAGATAAGGTTACTACCGAAATCCCTTCCCCTAAATCAGGTATAGTCTCTGAACTTAAGGGGAAAAAGGGCGATGTAATAAATGTAGGTCAGGTTTTCGTAGTAATAAACACTTCAACCGAGGTTGAAACCCCCGTTGTGGAGAAATTTACTTATAAGCCTGAAATTATCAAAGAGGATTCAGCAGGTGTAGTAGGAGAAGTAATAGCTAGCTCTGAAGTAATACCATCCAGCAGAGAAATAAGTACCGGGGCCATTCCTCTTAACTTAAAAAGAACCAAGGTATTGGCTACTCCAGTAGCAAGAAAACTGGCAAAGAATTTAGGCCTGGATATACAAACTCTAGTCGGTTCAGGCCCAAGCGGAAGGGTAATGAAGGAGGATATCTACAAGGCTAAAGAGCAATTGGAAACTTCCCAAAAGGGAGTATCAGCTGTAACAAAAGCTGAAAGGACGAAAGATGCTATGGAAGATAGAATTGAAAGAATACCTCTAACCAGGATAAGAAAAACTATTGCAGAAAGGATGAGTCAGTCTAAATTTACTATTCCACACACCACTGCCATGGATGAGCTAGATATTTCCAAGTTAGATGAATTAAGAAGAAAATACAAGGATATTTTGAAAGAAGAAGATATAAGTCTGACCTATCTTCCATTTATAATCAAGGCTTCCATTGCTGCACTAAAGGAATTCCCTGAGTTTAACTCAAGTCTTGATGAGGAAAATGATGAGCTTATATTGAAGCATTTTTATCATATAGGAGTTGCAACAGATACTGAAAGGGGCCTAATGGTTCCCGTTATTCGAAATGCAGATAGACTGACCATTGTAGACCTTGCAAAAGCAATAGAGGATATTACAACAAAAGCTAAGGAAAACAAGATTCAGCTCCATGAGCTCAAGGGAAGCACTTTTTCCATTACAAATTATGGGTCAATAG
>CAZTEN010000314.1:0-1961 GCA_964612495.1 uncultured Tissierella sp.
CCATAGTAGTCTATCAAAAAACAAAGCCTATGTCAATAATTATTTCCTTATTCTGCCCCTTCCATTACAGGTTGGACATATTAAGGATACCTTTGCATCTAGTGTAGGTCTTGTCTTCTTTCTAGTTATCTCAACTAAGAATAATTTAGTTAAATCTACTATATGGGGCTTGTTTCTGTCCTTTTTAAAAGCATCATTCATCCTCGATAAAACCTTAGATATATAGTTCTCATCCTTCATATCTATAAAGTCAACTATTATTACTCCACCAATATCCCTTAATCGAATTTGTCTGGCTATTTCTTCAGCTGCCTCCAGATTAGTTCTTAATACGGTCTCACCTAGGGAGAAGTTACCTATGTATTTGCCTGTATTAACGTCTATTGCTGTTAAAGCCTCAGTTTCATCTATTACTATATAGCCACCTGAGTTTAAGGTTACTTTCCTGTCTAGAGCTTCCTTTATACCCAATTGAATCTTCATATCATTTTCGATTGAAAAGTCAGGATCAAGAACGGTTCTATCCTCTAGTTTATCGGAAAAGTAGTTATTTAAGACCAATATATTCCTATAAACTTCTTCACTATTTACAATTATTCTAGTATTTGTTTTGTTGAAATTATCCCTTACAAATTGATATACTAGATTTAAATCTTTATAAAGAAGCTTTGGTGTCGGGAGGTAATTCCTTTCACCATCTATCTTTGAATATATTTCAAATAGTGAATCATATTCCTCCTTAAGTATATTTTCCTCAACACCTTCAGAGACAGTTCTAAAGATTATCCCCATTTCTTTTATCTGTATCCTTTGTCCTATCTCCTTGAGGCGATGTGCCTCTTTAGGATTGCGAATTTTCTTTGATATATTAATCTTCTTAGAATAGGGAGTTAGGACTATAAACCTACCTGGAATGCTAATATGGGTAGTAACCTTTGGTCCCTTTGTTCCCAATTGTTCCTTGATAACTTGTACGATTACATCATCTCCACCTTTTATTACCTCATCTAAATCGTATTTAACACCTGTATAGAGTTGTTCTAATCTAAGTGCATCCTTTAGGTGTAAATATGCATTTTTTTCTTCTCCAATATCTATAAAAGCTGCATCCATGCCATGAAGCACATTGATGACCCTACCTCTATAGACATTGCCTAGTAGAGATTCGTCCTCCAATTCTTCCGAGTAGTACTCTACTAATCTATTATCTTCTACGATTCCTACTCTATTTAGTTGTTCATTTGAATCGATAAATATATAGTTCATAGTACACCTCTTTATAGGGGTTTATAGATTTGAGAATCTTCCTGGGCGTATTGGCCCAGTCTCTTTAACATTATGGATTCTAAATCCATTCCGATTGAAAGATCCCTTTCCATTGTTTCTAGGAAATTTATAGGCTTAAGATTTCCATGTTCACCTGATTTTAACAGACTATTTAAAACTATGAATCCATCCTCATTCTTTTCCTTAACGACCAGATTTCCAATTAAAGGTTTTATATCTACATCTACCTCTACCTTGCCCTTGCCCTTTTTCTTCATCTTCTTCATTAGGATTTGGTCTTTTTCTAGCCATAATTGAATTATTCTTGAAAGTTCATTTAAATCAATTTCACTTTCAATCATGAACTTAAGCTCATAGAAGGACCATTCTATCATGGAAGATACTGCAGGAGCTTTTTCTAAAAATGCAGCTCTTAGGATTTGTATGTCCTCAGGAAGGGCATTATTCATCCTTTCTATAAATTCATCTATATCCATTTCTTTGTCCATTTCAATATCCATATATTCCTCTTCACTCTCAACTCCTAAAGATAAAGGATTTCCGATAGAAAACTTAGGATGAGGATTAAAGCCTTCAGAATATTTTATTGGTATCATACTCATATTAAAGGTTCTATGAAATAGTCTAACCATATCCAGATGTGATATATATCTTAAATAATTTCTTTTTGTAAA
>CAZTEN010000315.1:0-1947 GCA_964612495.1 uncultured Tissierella sp.
CAGGAGGAGTGTTAATAATCATATTTTCACCTCATTTTTATTCTTTTGCTAAAATGACTAATGAAGGCATATGCCTTCATTAGTCATTTTCTATTACATCATGATGGTCATCGTCATCAAAATTAAGGTCTTCTAATCCGGGAATCACTACATTGTGTTTCTTTGAGTAATCAAGAAGAGCAGATTTAATTGCTTGTTCTGCAAGTACTGAGCAGTGCATCTTTACAGGAGGAAGTCCATCTAGAGCCTCTGCTACTGCTTTATTAGTAAGAGCCATAGCTTCTTCTATAGTCTTACCTTTTATCAATTCTGTAGCCATACTTGAAGATGCTATTGCTGAACCGCAACCAAAGGTTTTGAATTTAATATCTTCTATAACGTCACCTTCAATTTTAAGGTATATTTTCATTATATCTCCGCATTTAGCGTTTCCAACTTCACCAACCCCATCCGGGTTTTCAATTTCTCCTACGTTTCTAGGATGTGTAAAGTGATCCATTACTTTTTCTGAATACATTATTTAACCTCCAAAAATTTATCATATAGTGGTGACATTTTTCTTAATCTGTCTACAATTTCAATAAGATTTTCTACTACATAATCTACTTCTTCTTCACTGTTAAAGCTTCCTAAGGATAATCTCAATGAACCGTGAGCTATTTCATGTGGTAAGCCTATGGAAAGTAGTACATGTGAAGGATCTAAGGATCCGGATGTACATGCTGACCCACTTGACCCGGCAATTCCCACCATATCAAGGCTTAATAATAGGGACTCCCCTTCTATGAATCTAAAACAGAAATTTACATTACCTGGTAATCTCTTATTTCTATGTCCATTTAGTCTAACATAAGGTATTTTTTCTTCAATATCCTTTATCATCTTATCACGAAGCTTAATTAACTTTTTATTATTTTCTTCTAGGTTCTCATATGCAAGTTCTATGGCTTTACCTAGACCTACTATACTTGCAAGATTCTCTGTACCTGCCCTTTTTCCTCTTTCCTGTCCGCCACCTGAAATCAGTGTATCCAGCTTAAGTCCCTGCCTTATATATAAGGCTCCTACACCCTTAGGTCCATAAAATTTATGGCCAGAAAGGGATAGCATATCTATATTTTGGTCTTTAACATCTATTTTAATGCTTCCAAGAGCCTGAACTGCATCGGTATGAAAGTAGATATTTCTTTCTTTGGCTATTTTTCCAATTTGAGAAATAGGTTCAATTGTTCCTATTTCGTTATTAGCATACATTATAGATATTAATATGGTTTTGTCTGTTATAGCTTTTTCTAGTTCCTCTAGATTTATTAAACCATCTTCATCTACATCAAGGTAGGTTACATCGAAGCCTTGCTTTTCAAGGTATTCGCATGTATTTAGTACTGCATGATGTTCAATCTTAGAGGTAATGATGTGATTTCCCTTTGATTTATTTTTATAAGCAACACCCTTTATTGCCCAGTTATCGGATTCAGACCCACCGGCTGTAAAAAATATTTCCTTTTTATCTGCACCTATAGCCTTTGCAACTTGCTCTCTAGCCTTTTCAACAGCAACCTTGGACTTTGAACCTAAAGAATAAATACTTGAAGGATTTCCATAGTTTTCACTAAAATATGGGAGCATTTCCTCTAGTACTTCTTTTTTTACCGGTGTTGTTGCAGCGTTATCCATATATATATACTTGTTCATCCTATTCCTCCCACTAAATTTGACTAATATCTAATGAATTTTCTATCATGTCCCAAAGTGTTATAGAGTCCACAACTGAGTCTATCCCTTGTTTTATTCTTAGCATTACTTGTTTTGTTGCGCATCCTTCTTCTTTGGTACAATCATTATCGTGAAGTAGACAATCTGCTGGGGCAAGGTTTCCTTCAAGACTTCTTAAAACTTGTCCAACAGTTATTTCCTTTGGTGCTCTGGATAACATATATCCCCCTT
>CAZTEN010000316.1:0-1932 GCA_964612495.1 uncultured Tissierella sp.
AAGTGTGGGCAATAGCATGACCAATACTACAATCACAGCAAATCCAGCTTCAGAAAGTGCTATAGTAAAAATAAACGGTACTTCAGGCAATAGCAAGGAAATATCACTAAATGAGGGAAGCAATTTAATTAGCATAGAAGTGATTGCTGAAGATGGTATAACGTCCAAGACTTATACAATCAACATAAATAGAGATAGCTACATTCCTGTAGATAACCAGGCACCAGTTCTCAGCTCAGACTGGAATTATAGTACAGTTTATTTTGGCCAGAACTACCCTTTTAATATAACAGTTACAGATTATGAAAATACTCCAAATACACGTTTGTATAGTTATATTGATGATGCTGCACCAAACCAAGCATATAGTTTTTCTGTAGTACCGGGTACAGTAAATATCACCCTATCACCACTAAAGGGTGTTATACCTGCAGGAGGTCATACTCTTAACTATTATGCAGTTGATACAGAAGGGGCTAAGTCAGCAGTATTAGTGTTACCTTTTACAATTGCTGAAGAAGCTTCAAGTGAAGCAGGCTTGTCAAATATTTCATTATCAGATATAGACCTTGTACCAGATTTTGACTCAGAAACCTTGAATTATACTGCAAGTGTGGGCAATAGCATGACCAATACTACAATCACAGCAAATCCAGCTTCAGAAGGTGCTATAGTAAAAATAAACGGTACTTCAGGCAATAGTAAGGAAATATCGCTAAATCAGGGAAGCAATTTAATCACCATAGAAGTAACTGCTGAAGATGGTATAATGTCCAAGATCTATGAAATCAACATAACAAGGGAAGGTAAGGACTCAATAGGTGGAAGTGACAGTTCCTACAAGTATTACACCATCACTGCCAGTGCTGGTGCTGGAGGCAGCATATCTCCGTCAGGGGATATTAATGTTCGTGAGGATAGGGATAAAGAATTTACTATTAAAGCAGATAAGGGTTATATGATTTCAGATGTACTAGTAGATAATAAGAGTGTAGGCCCAATAGATAGCTATAAATTTAAGGATGTTTCTAGAAAACATACAATTAGAGCAAAGTTTACTGAAAAAGTTCAAGAACAAATCAAAGAACAAGCAAGTCCTAAAGAGAATCCTTTTATTGATATTTCACAAAATGATTGGTTCCTAGACAATGTAATTTGGGCTTATGGACAAGGGCTTATGAAGGGAACTCGAGAAAATACATTTTCGCCTTATATCAGCACAACAAGAGGTATGCTAGTAACTATTTTACATCGCCTAGAGAATATACCTGAGGAAAAGGTTGAAGATAGCTTCCTTGACCTGATGCCAAATAAGTATTATTCGGAGGCCATAGCCTGGGCGGTCAAGCATGAAATTGTAAAAGGCTATGGAAATGGCAAGTTCGGGCCGGAGGATTTTATCACACGTGAACAGTTAGCAACAATTCTAATGAACTATGCTAAGATGAAAGGATACGATGTTACGGCTAGAGCTGATTTATCTAAGTTTGAAGACTTAAAAGACATATCAGCTTGGGCTATGGACCCTATGTCTTGGGCAAATGCAGAGGGTTTGATTCAAGGTGATGGAAATATCCTAATGCCAAGAGCTAATGCAACAAGGGCTCAAGTAGCATCTATTCTTAATCGATTTGTGGAGAGGATTGATAAGTAACCCTAGTATGAACAACCTGCCTTTTGTAAAGGCAGGTTCTATTTTCATGGGAGCGTTTAAGAAGTGGGGGATATCTCCAACTCGTTATATTTAAGATGATATATTGAATTTTGATTCATATTTGGGGACGCTGTTCCAAAATTATTCACACTGCCTAAAGATAAAAAATGCTCTTTTCTAGTTTGAATCTTAATTTGATTCTTACCAGAAAAGAGCAATTTGTTTCCTAAAAGCACAGATTGATTTTAACTACCCCAAAAATATTGATAGTAGTAACC
>CAZTEN010000317.1:0-1916 GCA_964612495.1 uncultured Tissierella sp.
GTAATAAAATAGATACACCAAAAGCACCAGAGGAAATTTATGAATTCTATGAACTGGGTATGGGAGATCCTATGGTTATTTCTGCAGAACAAGCATTAGGATTGGGGGATTTATTGGATAGAATAGTTGAACAATTTCCCGATGATGTTGAAACTGATGATGATGAAGACCTAGTGAGAGTAGCCTTTATTGGAAAGCCAAATGCAGGGAAGTCATCCTTAATTAACCATATACTTGGAGAGGAAAGGCTTATAGTTACCAATATCCCAGGTACCACTAGGGATTCAATCGACAGTTACTTTGAATTTGATAACAATAAATATGTATTCGTTGATACCGCAGGATTGAGACGAAAGAGAAGCATATATGAGAATGTTGAAAGGTACTCAGTTGTAAGAACTCTTACAGCTGTAGATAGAGCGGATATTTGTGTATTAGTAGTGGATGCAACTGAAGGTATTACTGAACAAGATTCAAAGGTTGTTGGATATGCCCATGATAATGGAAAGGGAATTATTATAGCCATAAACAAATGGGATTTAGTGGATAAGGACTCTAAGACCTACCTTAGCTTTGAAAAAGATATAAGAGAATCCCTAGGTTTTATTAACTATGCTCCTATAGTATATATATCTGCTAAAACTGGTCAAAGAGTAAATAAACTTCTTGAGTTGCTTAATGTAGTAAATAACAACTACAATCTAAGGATTAGTACAGGAGTATTAAATGATATAATTAATCAGGCAGTACTTATGAATCAACCTCCTTCAGATAAAGGAAAAAGAGGAAGGATTTATTATGGTACACAAGTAGGTGTAAGACCACCAAAATTCGTTATATTCGTTAATGATAAGGACCTAATGCACTTTTCATATATGAGATATTTAGAAAACCAGATAAGGGATCACTTTGGTTTCAGCGGTGTGCCTATTCAATTTGAATTGAGAGAAAAAGGGGAATAATATGGAGATTTTTAAAATTATTACTCTGTCATACTTGATTGGCTGTTTCTCCACTGCCTATTTAATTGGTAAGATATTTAAGAATATAGATATAAGAGTGCATGGTAGTGGCAATGCAGGAGCAACCAATGCTGTGAGAGTATTAGGTAAAAAAATGGGGGTATTAACATTTTTACTAGACTTTGTTAAAGGAATAATCGCCGTACTAATAGGTATTAAAATAAGCGGTTATAATGGTGGATTACTTGCAGCGATATTTGTGGTATTAGGGCATGATTATCCTGTATTCCTTAGGTTTAAAGGTGGCAAGGGGATTTCTACTACAATAGGAACTGTTGCTGTACTAAATTTCCCAATGGCTTTGACTTCAGTAATCATTGGTATACTAACAGCCCTTATTTCTAAATATGTTTCCTTAGGCTCTATAGTATTCTTAATTATGGTTCCAATAATTAGCTTGATTTTTAGCTCCACAAATAGCAATAATTTTACTATCACATATTCTATATTGGCTATAATAGGTATATATAGACATAAGCAAAACATAAAGAAGATATTAAATAAAACAGAAAATAGAATGGGAGGTGTTAGGAATGAATGAAAGAATAGGGGTCCTAGGAGGAGGAAGCTGGGGGACTGCACTATCCATACTTCTAGTTAATAAAGGCTATGATTTAGATATATGGGTAAGAGATACTAAGCAGGCTGAAACAATGAACTCTACAAGGGTAAATAGTAGATATCTTCCTGATGTGATCCTTCCTAATGGTATAAATGTAAGTTCTGATTTAGAGCGTACTATATACAATAAGGACTTTATTCTAATGAGTGTTCCAACCCATGGTGTTAGGGAGACTTTAGACAATGCAAAGAAGTATATAGATAAGAATCAGGTCATAATAAATGTAGCAAAAGGAATAGAAAATGATAGTTTGTTAAGAATTTCTGAGATAG
>CAZTEN010000318.1:0-1879 GCA_964612495.1 uncultured Tissierella sp.
TTGTAAATGGAGCTGTACTTACTTTTAGAGTTACTCCTTTTACGGGTCAGGACTTCAAACTTATTAAGAATGGATTTTCTCTAATTTCTAAATATATGACCCCGATACAGATTATATTATTGGCTATTGCTACTATAGTAGTAATAGCTATAATAGCTAAAGTAGGTTTTAAATCATCAAAATATGTTAGTAAAACCAACAATAAAATTATGATACCTGTAGTTAGTGGTATGTTAGGTCTATTGATTGTACTTACTAAGGTAAATGTTCGGGCTGAAATTATCTCTAATAATTTTGGTAATATAGCAGATGCTTATAAGGATTATGGTGTACCTTATTGTTTTGTGAGCAGCGTTGTAGGTACGGGAATAAAACGTCCCCTTGATTACAATCAAGAATCAATGAAAGAAATTATAGCTAGTAGTGGGGAGGATTCCTATCCCGATGAAGGCCAAAGGCCTAATATCCTATTTTTGCAGCTAGAGTCCTTTGTTGACCCTACAATTATTCAGGGCTTAAGTTTTTCAGAGGATCCTGTACCTAATTTTAGGATGTTAAAGGATAGATATTCTACAGGTTATTTGACAGTACCTTCTATAGGGGCCGGTACTGCCAATACAGAATTTGAGATAATTACAGGTATGAGTATGAAATATTTTGGACCTGGTGAATACCCCTATAAGACCATCTTACGTGAGAAGGTTGCAGAATCTACTCCTTACAATTTAAAAGACCTAGGCTATAGTAGCCATGCAATTCACAATCATGCCGGAGGATTTTATGGTAGAAATACTGTATTTTCCAGATTGGGATTTGATACTTTTACATCTTCAGAATATATGAATATTGATGAATATACACCTAACGGATGGGCTAAGGATTCTATTCTAACCGAAAAAATAATCAAGGCAATGATTTCCACAGAAGGACAGGACTTTATCCAGACCATTACTGTACAAGGGCATGGGTCTTACGCAGGTCAAATAGAGTATACGCCTGAGATTATAGTTAGTGGAATTGAAGAAGAAAAACATGGCTCATATGAATATTACGTAAATCAAATGCATGAAACAGATGATTTTATTGGTGACTTAATCCAAGCTTTATCTAATTATGATGAAGATGTGGTTTTAGTTATGTATGGAGATCATTTACCATCCTTGGGACTAAAGGCAGAGGATATGGAAAGCAAGTCTGAATTTAAAACAGAATATATTATATGGGATAATATGGGCTTAGAAAAGGAAGTTGAGGACCTTGCTTCCTTCCAACTCTCGGCAGAAGTTTTAAATAGATTGGGCATTCATAATGGAACTATAACTAAATTTCATCAGCTAAGAAAAGACTCTTTTACTTATTTGGCGGATTTAAATAAACTACAATACGATATGCTCTATGGTGAACAATATGTATATAGTGGTAGATTACCATATAAAAGAACTCGTATACAAATGGGAACCGAGAAAATTAGGATATTAGAAATAACTATGAAGAATGATGACACCTATATTAGTGGTGAGAATTTCACTAAAAGCTGCAAGGTTTATGTGAATAATGAAAAGGTAGATACTATATATGTAGATGATAAGACCTTGATATTAGAGGATAGAAGCCTAGTCCATGGGGATAAGGTAAATATTAAGGTACAATCAGAGTCCGGTTATACTTTAAGTACAACTAATGATTTCCACTACAGTGAATCAATAAATGAAATGTTCTTACCATATTAACCCTATTACATTCATGTAGTAGGGTTTCTCCTTAACTAGAAGTAGTTAAATACTTCATTAGATTAGTTTTGAAAAAAGTGTTGACAAGACATGACAAAAGATGGTATACTAATTTTTCAGTAAAGGATAGCTTTTAATTCTTTGCTAAA
>CAZTEN010000319.1:0-1845 GCA_964612495.1 uncultured Tissierella sp.
GGTTAAATGAAAGAGGATGTGCTTCTCTTGTATCTCCACAACTACTTGAAAGGTACGCTATGAGTGTTGCTCGTTGGATTCAGTGTGAAGAAGCAGTCACTGAATATGGATTTCTAGCAAAGCATCCTACTACAGGAAATGCAATTCAAAGTCCTTATGTAGCAATGGGACAGAACTATATGACTCAAACTAATAGACTATGGTTTGAGATATTTCAAATCGTTAAGGAAAATTCAACAAGTGAGTATAAAGGTGCAAATCCCCAAGATGATATGATGGAACGTCTTCTAAATGCTCGAAAGGGAAATAAATAATTGGAGGGATGAGATGAAAAAGTATTTAACAGCTGAAAGTGTCTGTATAGGGCATCCTGATAAGCTATGCGATTTAATAGCTGACAGTATTCTTGATGCATGTTTTAGAAAAGATAAGGCATCTCGTGTTGCCTGTGAAGTAATGGCTACTAAAGGTAAAATTATCGTAGCGGGTGAAATCACCTGTAGCGAAAAGATTAATATTAGATATATTGTTAAAAAGGTTTTAGAAGAAGCAAGATATAATCCCCGTAAATTCTTAATCTATGTATTTGCAAATAGTCAAAGTGATGATATTAAAGCAGGTGTAGACAAAGCTATAGAAGCAAGAGACGGAAACACAGACCCTTACGGATTAATTGGTGCAGGTGATCAAGGAACTATGTATGGATATGCAACAAATGAAACTAAAGAAATGTTACCACTTCCTTTGGTTCTTTCTCATAGGATTGTAAAAAGACTTGATGAAGCGAGGAAGAATAAACTAATAAAAGGAATATTCCCTGATGGAAAGGCACAGGTTACTGTAGAATATGATGGAGATAAGCCAGTAAGGATTAAAACAATAGTAGTATCAATTCATCATCATGAGGATAAAACCCAAGAGGAACTAAAGACTGATGTATTAAACAATGTACTCTGGCCTTCTTTTGAAAGCTTTCCTTTTGACGAGGATACAGAAATATTAATTAATCCATCTGGAAGATTTGTTATTGGTGGTCCTACTGCAGATACAGGCTTAACAGGCAGAAAGATAATGGTTGATACTTACGGAGGTCTTGCTTCCCATGGAGGTGGGGCACTTTGTGGCAAGGATCCTACCAAGGTTGATAGAAGCGGTGCCTATATGGCTAGATATATAGCTAAACATATTGTATGGAGCGATTTTGCAGATAAATGTGAGGTCGCTCTTTCTTATGCAATAGGGAAAGCAAACCCTGTTGCTTTTTCAATAAACACATTTGGAACAGGCACTGTCCCAGATGAAGTATTAACCCTTGCAGCCGAAGAAGTATTTAATTTAAAACCTGCTGCTATTATTGAAAAACTTAGATTTAGAAATATACATTATTCAGACACTTCCACATATGGTCATTTTAATAGTTTTCTCTTTCCTTGGGAGGATGTCGATAAATATAGAGAATTAAAAAAGGCGGTAGAAAAATATGCAGATGGAAAAAATTAAAATTGAGAAATTAATCCATTCAGACCTTTGGCTATGTTGAACCTGTTCTATGGAATAAAAGGACTGGAAATATTATCGGTGGTCATCAAAGATATAAAGTTTTAGTTGAACTTGGGCAGACGGAAATTGACTGTGTTGTTGTGGATATGGATTTGGAAAATGAAAAAGCTTTAAACATTGCCCTTAATAAGGTAAGTGGTGATTGGGATAAGGATAAGTTAATGCTATTGATTTCAGATTTACAAGGCTCGGACTTTGATGTATCCCTTACAGGGTTTGATGCCTTTGAATTAGATGATTTATTTAAGGACTCCCTTAAAGACAATATTAAAGATGATGATTTTG
>CAZTEN010000320.1:0-1837 GCA_964612495.1 uncultured Tissierella sp.
TTTCACAATTTTGAATACCACAGGCTCTACAACCCTTCCTGCAGTCTGGGGTTCTTTCTCCCTCTATAGCTCTCCTATATTCCTTTAGTAGATAGCTTTTATTAACACCAGGGTTAATAAAATCCCAAGGAAATATTTCGTCCTCTTTTCTGGTCCTATTGGCATAGAAATATGGATCTATATCGGTTTCTTCGATTGCAGCCATCCATGTATCAAATTTAAATAAATCTGACCATCCATCATATTTACAGCCCTTTTCCCAAGCCTTTACAAGGAGTTTGGATAATCTTCTGTCTCCTCTTGCAAATATGGCTTCAAGATAGGATAAATCAGCATCGTGGTAGTTGAAGAAAACCTTATTATCCTTAATACTATTCTTTACTAGGTAGATCTTTCTCATAAATTCTTCTATAGTATCTTGACCATACCATTGAAATGGAGTAAATGGCTTGGGTACGAAGCAGGATGCACTTGCCGTCACCTTAAAGTTCCCCTTTCTCTCTTGGGGAGGCCTGTTAAAGAATAAATCCTTTACTAGATATGACAGATGTTTTATTCCCATTACATCCTCATCGGTTTCAGTAGGAAGTCCAATCATAAAATACAATTTTATCCTTGACCATCCCTCTTTAAAGGCATAGGAAATAGCTTTGACCAAGTCATCCTCTGAAACTCCTTTATTTATTACATCTCTAAGTCTTTGGCTGCCCGCCTCCGGTGCAAAGGTTAGACCACTCTTTCGGACCTTTTCTATCTCCTTAAGAACATCAATACTAAAAGAATCCAGTCTTAAGGAAGGAAGGGATACTCCCACCTTTCTGTCCTCATACTTTTCTATTAGCTGCTTTGTAAGAAGCTCTAAGGATGTATAATCGCAAGAGCTTAAGGATGATAGGGATATTGTTTCATAGCCTGTGCTGTCCACTAGATTTTCTGCTATCTCCATTAGTCTATCAGGAGATTTTTCCCTAATTGGTCTATATACCATACCTGCTTGGCAGAATCTGCATCCGTGAGTACAGCCCCTAAAAAGCTCCATAGTAATTCTATCATGAACTGTATCAATAAAAGGAACTATCATCTTATCAGGGGTATACATCTCATCCAGATTTTTGACTATTCGCTTATTTATTATGGAAGGTACTCCCTCTACAATTGGGAACATTTCTTTAATGGTTTTATCCTCGTTATATAATACATCATAAAATGCAGGAATATAGATACCTTCTATATTAGCAGCCTTTCTTAAAAATAGATTTTTATCCCAATTTTCCTTTCTATTATCCTCATATAGCTTTAATAATTCAAGGGTTACCTCTTCCCCTTCACCAATTACGAATAAGTCTATGAAATCAGATATAGGCTCTGGATTGTATGCACAAGGACCACCTGCTATTATTAGTGGATATGAATCGTCTCTATCCTTTGAATAAAATGGAATATTAGATAAATCTAAAATATTTAATATATTTGTATAGCTCATCTCATATTGAAGTGTAAATCCTATTAGGTCGAAGTTTCTTACCTCTTCCTTATTCTCTAAGGTATATAAGGGTAAGTCCTCTTTTCTCATTTCCTCCTCCATATCGATCCATGGTGAAAATACCCTTTCACAAACATAATTTTCTTCATTATTTATAAGATTATATAGTATATGCATTCCCAGGTGGGACATACCTACTTCATAAACATCTGGAAAAGAAAATGCGAACTTAACACTTACTTCGCTTAAGTTCTTCTTTATAGAATTCTTCTCCATACCTATATATCTTGCCGGCTTTTCCACCTGCTATTATTAGTGGATATGAATCGTCTCTATCCTTTGAATAAAATGGAA
>CAZTEN010000321.1:0-1833 GCA_964612495.1 uncultured Tissierella sp.
GCTTGGTGGTGTGAGAGGACGGTAATTAAAATAATTAATTACCTCCTACTCGATTAATCGCTATTATTAAATTGCCGGTTTAAGGATCAAATCATCTATTTTAACTCCTAAAGCTTGTGCAAGGACTACTACCTTATTAAAGGCGGGGTTAATCTTATCTCCTCGTTCCAATTCCTCAATATAGCTCTTAGAGATATGAGTTATTTTTGACATATCTGAGGCTGTATAGCCCTTCGTTACCCTTATTTCCCGAATCAATGCACCATTTAACATTTGAATCCCCCCTTGGAAATAATATATTCACAGATAATTTAATCTTGTTATGGTTCTAGTATAATGATAATATATTATTAAAAATTTAAGCTTATGTTAAGTTTAGGTGAATTTAAATATGAATTGCTTTGTCTATTGCTCCATAAGCTGCTTCTGCTAAGGCCTCAGAAAAGGTTGGGTGTGGGTGTATGGTCTTGGCTAGGTCATATACTGTACCTTCCAGCTGGATTATTGAAACGGCTTTGGATATCATATTTGCAGCATCACTACCGATGATATGAACCCCTATAACTTCACCGTATTGCTTATCTGCTATGATTTTTACAAAACCCAATGTCTCATCTTGGGCTATTGCCATTCCATTAGCAGAGAAAGGAAATTTACTAACGATGACATCATGTCCCTTATCCCTGGCTTCATCCTCTGTAAGACCTACACTAGCCAACTCTGGGAAGGAGTAAACAACGGTGGGAACCATGTTGTAGTTAAGCTTGCTTTCCACCTTCATAATATTTTCTGCTGCAACTATACCTTCTGCATAGGCAAGGTGAGCCAATGGATATTTACCGTTTACATCTCCAACAGCATATACTCCTGGTATATTAGTTTCCATCTTTTCATTGGTCTCAATAAATCCCTTTGAGTTCAGCTTTAGATTCAATTTCTCAAGTCCCTCTAAGTTAGGCATAAGGTCTAAGAATATTATATTTTTATCCCCTTCAAGCAGTTTTTCTTCTCCCTTAATATTTACCCAAATTCCATGGTCTGAAATCTCCTTTATACTAGCATTTGCTAGTATATTAAGTCCTTCCTTCTTAAGCTGCCCTTCAAGGGCAAGTGCCATTTCAGCTTCTGTATATGGGAGGATATGGTCTGATTCAAAGACTAAGTGAGTCTCAAGTCCAAGGGCATTATATAGGGTTGCAAATTCAAGGGCATAGGTTCCATTCCCTAAGATTACAATCTTCTTAGGAAGTTCTTTCATCCCTAAGGCCCCTTTACTATCCATGGACTTGCCTGATTTAAGTGACTCCTTTAATCCTGGAATATTAGGGTACTTGCTTTTGGCACCTGTAGCTAATACTAAATTGCTAAATTCAATAATTTCCTCATTTACTTCTACATGGTTTTCATCAATAAGCCTAGCTTCTCCATGAAAGAGGTCAATTTTGTTCTTCTTAAAGAGCATATTAATTCCCGAAAGCAGTTTGTTTACTATTAAATCCTTTCTTTCTATTATTTTATTCCAGTCTAGCTTAGCCTTTGAAAGGTCTACACCTGTGATTCCAAAATCTTCACTTTTCAAAAGATCCCTATAACGCTTTGCAGAAATCAATAGTGTCTTTGTAGGGATGCAACCCCAGTTTAAGCATACTCCTCCTAGCTTTTCCCTTTCTATAAGACCTACCTTGGCTCCAAGTTGGGCTGCCTTTATGGCAGCCGTATATCCACCCGGGCCTCCTCCTATTATCATTACATCATATTTAGTCATCTCATCACCAACCTTAAGACCTTAGTAAAAGCATATCAGGATTTGCTAGAAGTTCTTTTAATTTGTTA
>CAZTEN010000322.1:0-1814 GCA_964612495.1 uncultured Tissierella sp.
CGGATATGAAATACGTGTAGCTTCAACAATCATGGAACGTTTGCCTTCTTTTCATGAAGAAGTAAAGATTTATACTTATCTTCATGTTCGGGAAGATGCTCAACTTTTATATGGTTTTTTAACTGAAGATGAAAAGGAAATATTTCAACTTCTAATTGGCGTAAGTGGCATTGGCCCAAAAGGAGCGTTAGCTATTCTTTCCGTTTTAAGTTGTGAAGAACTTAAATTCGCTGTTTTAGCTGGCGATGTAAAAGCGATTTCAAAAGCTCCAGGTGTGGGGTCCAAGACTGCTCAACGTTTGTTAATTGAATTAAAAGATAAAATCGATTTCGAGAGCACCATTTCTGACAGTCTTTCTGCCAGTGATTCCTATACCGGAAATGAATCTGGTTCCAGTAAGAACGAAGCAATCGCCGCATTGGTTTCTCTTGGCTATTCGCCTTTAGAAGCAACTAAAAGTGTACAGCAGGTTCATTTAGAAGCCGATGCAAGTGTAGAAGATTACATTAAGCAGGCTTTAAAACAATTGACCTATTTATAAGGAGAGTTCCGAAATGGAAAAAAGAGTGATTTCAACTCAGATACAGGAAGAGGACAAGTCCATTGAGACCAGTCTTCGTCCACAAAATCTGGATGAATATATTGGTCAGAATAAAGTGAAAGAAAACATGAAGATCTATATTGAGTCCGCGAAGCTTCGAAACGAACCGCTGGATCATGTTTTATTTTATGGACAACCTGGTCTTGGAAAGACAACTTTAGCTGGAATTATTGCGCACGAAATGGGTGTTAATATGAAAATCACTTCCGGACCTGCAATTGCAAAGCCAGGAGAGATGGCAGCTATATTAAATAATTTAAGTGAAGGCGATTTACTTTTTGTAGACGAGATACATCGCTTAAACAGGCAGGTGGAAGAGGTCCTTTATCCAGCAATGGAAGATTATGCCATTGATATCATGATTGGAAAAGGTGCATCTGCAAGATCTATCCGTCTGGATTTACCCAAATTTACTTTAATTGGAGCAACAACTCGTGCAGGTCTTTTAACCGCTCCATTACGTGATCGTTTTGGTGTCGTTAGTCATATGGAATTTTATGAAATAGAAGAGCTCAAACAAATCATCCTTCATTCTGCGTCAAAATTAGGTGTATCAATTGAAGAAGAGGGTGCTTATGAACTGGCACGGCGCTCCAGAGGAACCCCAAGACTTGCCAATCGCTTTTTAAAGCGGGTACGCGATTTTGCATTGGTAAAATATGATGGAGTTATAACAAAGGAAGTAGCAAAACAAAGCCTTGATATTCTTGAAGTAGATGCCTATGGCCTGGATCAAAATGATCGTCAGATTATTTTAACCATAATTGAGAAATTTCAGGGTGGCCCTCTTGGTTTGGATACATTGGCTGCAGCAATTGGAGAAGATTCCAATACAATTGAAGATGTTTATGAACCTTATCTTGTGAAAAACGGTTTCATTAACCGTACTCCAAGAGGAAGAGTTGCGACTGAACTCGCTTATCACCACTTTGGAATACCTTATTGTCAGAATTCCGACAAATAGTAGTTGTCAAATTGCTATTTTAAGGTTATAATACACAATATATAGTATCCATAAAGAACCGAACCATAATAGAAGGATGTGAACGAGAATGTCAACGAAGACAAGTGCAGATGTATTAATCGGTGGAAAGATTTACTCATTAAGTGGCTATGAAAGCGAAGAATATTTACATAAAGTTGCATCCTATATTAATAACAAGATTGGCGAGTTTGACAGTATGGATGCATATAAAAGACTATCAGCTGAAAT
>CAZTEN010000323.1:0-1774 GCA_964612495.1 uncultured Tissierella sp.
AAATATCTATATTATTAATATGATTTGAAATTTCATTCATATCTATGGACCTAAGATTTAAAAACCCTTTATAGTTTCCATATATCTCATCAAATTCTGTTCCAACATTGCTATGGGATGAGATAAAACTGATTTCAACATCAGCTCTACTTCTTAATAACCATACTAATTGCTGTCCGCCGTAACCAGTAGCTCCGACAACTCCAGCCTTAATCATAATGCATACCTCCTTCTTAATGAAATCATTATACATAACTAAAAAAGATTATGCAATGTTTTTTCCCAAACGTATTGCATAATTAGGAAAATAAAACTATAATTACAATGAAGTATTGTAAAGGCTGGTGAATAACATGTTAGAGCAGATTATTTTTGAGATGAAAGATGTTTTGGATAACGTGGAAAATTTTAAAGGAAATACACTTGTTATAAAATTTGGTGGCAGTATTATGAGTAATGAAGAATGTAAAAATGCATTCTATGAAGATATTGCCTTCCTTAATAATAAAGGGATTAGGACGGTTATAGTACATGGAGGAGGCCCTAGTATTACAAGTTTTCTTCAAAGGCTAAATATAGAGGCTAAATTCATAAATGGTCTTAGATTTACTGACCAAGCAACTATGGAAGTTGTTGAATTTACACTTTCAGGCAAGGTTAATAAGGAAATCTCAGGTAAGCTTTACCTGCATGGAGTAAAAGCTCTAGGCCTAAGCGGAAGGGATTGTGGGCTAGTTAAGGCTGAGAAGATATATACATATAATGGAGATGAAAGATTAGATATTGGTTTTGTAGGAAAGCCTACTAGTATTAATACCTCCCTATTAAATGATTTATTAAATATGGGATATGTGCCTATTATAGCTCCTATTGGTACAGATGATGAGGGCAATGTATATAATATAAATGCCGATCACGTAGTATCAGCTGTAAGTTCAGCAATAAAAGCGGATAAGCTTGTCTTATTGACTGATGTTGAGGGAGTTTATTTGGATTTAAATGATAAGGATTCCTTGATTAAATCCATAACTGTAAGTGAGATGAAAGATTATATAAAAAATGGTATAATTAGTGGTGGTATGATACCAAAGATGGAAGGTTGCATTGATGCAATTGTAAAGGGGACTAAGAATGTACAACTAATCGATGGAAGAAAGATTCATAGTTTAATCACGGATGTCTTTGGAAAGAATAGCAATTCAACGATAATTAAGGGGGTTATAGAGGAATGACAAGTGAACATATAATGAATACTTATTCTAGATTTAATGGAGTTTTCGTAAGAGGTAATGGCATATATCTTTATGATGACCAAGGAAATGAATATATAGATTTTATTCAAGGAGTTGCTGTAAATTGTCTTGGACATGCAAATCCTGTATTATCCAATACCTTGGCAGAGCAAAGCAAGAAGATTATGCATATATCCAATTATTTCTGGAGTGATACACAACTTAAGCTTGCAGAAAGAATGGTAGGATTAAGCAACCATCATAGTCTATTTTTCTGTAATAGCGGTACAGAGGCAATAGAAGTGGCTTTGAAACTTGGAAGAAAGTATGGAAGAAGTATTAATGAAAACAAGTACGAGATTGTATATACTAAAAATTCATTCCATGGTAGAACAATGGGAGCTCTATCGGTTACCGGACAAGAAAAATACCAAAAGGACTATAGACCTTTAATTGGTGGGGTTGTTGAATCCATTTATAATGATATTGAGAGCCTAGAATCCAAAATTAATGATAATACATGTGCCTTTATAGTAGAACCT
>CAZTEN010000324.1:0-1770 GCA_964612495.1 uncultured Tissierella sp.
ATTGGACTTTCACCAACTAGTTTACGCCCATGCTGGGCGCACAAATGTAAGAGGTGAACCTAAGGTTCACCTCTTTTCTAATCTATTGAAAATTCACTCCATATTCTTGAAGCTTATATTCATCACCTATCCATACAATCGTTCCTTTTTGTACTCTTTCAAATAGATATTCAACATCTTCGTTATACATTCTAATACAACCCATGGATACATATTTACCTATGCTGTTATAGGCTGCATTTCCATGAATACCATATTGTCCTCCACCGCCAACACTTAATCCCAACCAACGCTTACCAAGGGGGTTATTAGGTGCACCACCTTTAATAGGTTCATATTCACCTGCTCCTCCCCATGCGGGATTTATGGTCTTTACCACAATTGAGAATTTACCTTCTGGTGTATCAAGTTCTGTCTTTCCTGTAGCAACATTATATTCTCCTAATATTTCCTGGCCTTTAAGAAAATACAAGGTGTTGCTGCTCTTATTGATAAATATCCACTGGCCTTTTGGAACCTTGGAAGAAAAGTAGGGGTTTCTTTCACTAATTATTATTCCATTAGTTTTCATATCCTCGTTAATTTGCTTAAATGTGCCAGGACCAACTATTCCATCCCCGGTTAATCCATTATCCCTTTGATACCTGATTACAGCTTTCTTTAAAATAGTATCGAAATAATAGCCATAAGGATTATCAGTATATCCCTTTTGATGCAAAAACTTCTTTAATCTTAATACATCCTCACTTACTATCCCCTCTCTTAAGTTTAGCTTAAAATTCTTAAATAAAATAATGTCCTTTCTTGGTTCTTCTACTGGGAAATACTCCAAGGGAGCTTCGATAATCGGTTTCTCAACAGGTGTTTCTATAAAAAGCAAATCATTGGTTTCAAGCTCCTCTATATAGGGTTCTTTTTCTATATTTTCTGCATTTATATAATCCAAATTTTCATTAGATTCAATTACTTGTACTTCTTTTACATCATTATAGTATATTGTACTGTTGTTAACAGGAATAGATGCTGCAATAGCTGTTGCTAATAATAAAGCTCTACTAATAATCATAATAATCCTCCTTCTATGTTTTTATGTATATTTAAGAGTATGAAGAAAGATTACTTATAATGCCTCTGAATATTAAAGGCTTGATATTTGAACATCAAGCCTTTTAGCTTTTCTTTTTCTTCTTTACAATCTCAGGTTCAGGCATAGCCTCTTTAAGTACTGAAGTAGCCAGAGGTTTTGTATCCGTTGATTTCTTCTTCTTTTTAGCATCATTGTTTCTTATACTCTTATCTCCCATAGGAATTCTCCTTTGTAAGTATATTTATAATAGATATACCCAAATATTAAAAATCTAAAAACAAAAATTAAATATTGGAAACAATTGATTTTAATCTACCCTTTTCACCTTTATACTTAAAAAGTGAATCTGCACAGTAGTTAATTATATCACTTCTCTTAATAATTCCTATAAATATTCCTTCATCATCTACCACCGGAACGAAATTTTGGCTTTTAGCCAAGTTGATTAGATCATCTATTTTTGAATCGATGGATACAGTCTTACTCTTAGTATATCTATGAACTTCACTTATTTGTACAGTATGAGCATTATCAATCATCAGTCCCGGAGTGTTCTTAAGTTTCCATAGAAGGTCCCCTTCAGTAATTACACCCACATACTTTCCATCATTATCTAGTAAGGGCAAGGCTGTATAAGTATTGGATTCCATTTTGTCAAGAACTTGTTCCATGGTTTGATCTGT
>CAZTEN010000325.1:0-1763 GCA_964612495.1 uncultured Tissierella sp.
ATGTCGGCATCTGCTTGAGCTGATGCTATTTGAGGTATGGCCCTGTTTTCCAAATAGCCACCTTGAGTAGCTATTTTAAGTATTGTATAGGATACAAGCTGTAATCCCATGGATTCTAGCTCTAATCTAATATCTTGCTCTATCTGATGCTCAAAGGATGCCCTATCTTCATTTATCTGTTCAACTGTAAGAGTTGAAACTATACCTCTTAGCTTACCTTCAAGAATTTGCTCTACCATTTTGCTAATTACGGTAACTGTGCTATCAACGTGTCCACCGACACAAAACTGCTCAACTGCCTTAAGAATACTTTCTTCTTCATTTTTCACCTTAACTATTGCAGTTCCCACTACATCTACGAAAATCCCTTGCTTTGATGGAGCTTCACTTACATCTGTAGTCATGGAGATATTCTCAAGTGAAATGGTGCATGAGGTTTCAAGTATAGGGATTAATATTCCACCCTTACCCGTAAGTACTCTCTTCTTAAGTCCAGTAATTACCATGGCCTTATCTGCCGGCACTTTTCTCCACATGGCCAGGATAAGGATAATAAGTACAACTACTACAATTCCAATAATAATAAATTCCAAAACTTCAACCCCTTTTTTTTAATTTCTAAGTTGCAAGGCATACTTCCAATCAAGCTAGGCTTTTGAACTTAAGCTTGTGAAAAGCTCTACAAGACTATTATACTATTGAAATGAGAATATTACTACCTTGATAACCTTTTTAGTAAAAGGATACAATCATGCCCTTGTCTCCTGCATATGTAGCCATTGTAGCACCCATGGTATTGATTATTACATCCCTTGGCTTATATTTATCTATAATCTTAGTTTTTAAGTACTCTGCATCCTCAATATTATTGACATGGGTAATTCCAAATACTGTATTGGAGAAGTCCTTCTTTTCATTCCCAATTATTTCAAGGGTCTTATTCAAAAACTTCTTTCTACCATGGACCTTTTCTAAAATCTCTACCTTTCCTTCAACTCCATGTAAAAGCACCTTTATATCCAAGACCTTGGCTAAGGAACCTTTAAACTTACTTAATCTGCCGCCCTTTACTATATTTTCAAGGGTATCCAGCAAAATAAATATCCTAGAGTTTTTCTTCATTTCCTCCAGATGGTCCACGATTTCATCTATTGTCTTACCTTCTTCTATCAATTCACCCGCCTCAATCAATTGAAGGCCATGACCTAAGGAACCCGCCAAGGTATCTATAATCCTTACATCTCCATTGGCGTTTTCAGCTCCTAAAGAAGCTGATTGATAGGTACCGCTAAGGCCTGAAGATATTGTAAGACAAAGGACACTACCATCTGCTGTTAACTCATTAAATGTATCTGCAAATAGTCCTGGTGATGGGGTCGATGTCTTTGGTAGCTCTTCTGCAAACTGCATCTTGATATAGAACTCTTTTGGACTTATATCTATACCTTCTAAATAGTCCTTCTTATCTATACTAATAGTCAATGGTACTACTCTTATATGGTATTTTTCTATTATCTCCTTTGGTAAATCCGATGTACTATCTGTTACTAAATGTATCATTTAAAATCCCCCTTTACTTTTTCATAAGCTCATTAATGTTAGATTTACCCATTGTATTGAAGAACTATACTATTAATAATAAATAAAGATGACTCCTGTTCTCCAGAAATCATCCTTATAATCCTTCACATCCCTATAAATATCCGTGCTGATGCTATCCATCTTATCCATAATAGCTGCGGTACTTACAACAACCGACATAG
>CAZTEN010000326.1:0-1762 GCA_964612495.1 uncultured Tissierella sp.
CTTATCTCAAAACATATCCAGGCGCAGGCTTCTTGAAAAGGGTGGAGTAGAGAACAACCTATATGCTGAAAATCTTTATAAGGATACAATGAAATATAGAATATTAGCCGGATATGTTGAGCTAGAAGGTTCGGGTATCATTTTGGAGATAAACGATCCCCCGGTTGATGTTCAATATGGTGAAGGCTATAGCATCGTGGATGAACTCGATTTAATTCTTCAAGTAATAAGTGTTTTAAATGCAGCAGATGCTGAAGCAATATCCATTAACGATCAAAGATACACTTCCTTTACTGAGGTAGTAAGAGCTGGCAATCATATAGTAATTAATGGAGTTCCAGTTAGCTCTCCTATAATCATTAAAGCTATTGGTAATCCCGATACACTTGAATCAGCCTTAGCAATCAAAAGAGGTATAGTATGGCAATTAAGAAATTATGATTATATTGTACATTTGACCCAGGACAAGAATATTTCCATTCCCAAATATCGAAAGGTGAAGGAATTCATTTATTCGAGTCCTGTAGAAGAAACAGTGAATTGATTGGAGGAGAGCATGAAAAATCAAAATCCAAAGATCATTTTAGGCTTATTTAGTATTATCGTTGGAATTCTCATTTCTACGCAAATGAAATTGAAAGTAGAATCCATAGCTCCAATAACTCTTAAATCACTTCAAACTACTAAGGATGAAATCACATTTCTAAATAATGAAATATATGAAATGGAAAAGATTATTGAACAAAAGGAAGAAGAACTCCAGACCATAATGGATATTCATAAGGGAGAAGAAAATATCGTGGACATCCTCCAGGATGATCTTGAAATCAATATGACTAGTTCAGGTAGGACAGCCTTAGAAGGTCCGGGAATTAAGATTACCATGTACGATAATATGTCATCCGAAATCATAGGTTTAGATATAAATGATGATGTAATACATGACGTAGATATTTTAAATATATTAAATGACTTAAAAATAGCTGGTGCTGAAGCAATCAGCATCAATGATCAAAGGGTGGTAGCCACATCTGAGATAATATGTGGAGGACCAATAATTAGAATTAATGGTAAAAGCATTGGAACTCCCTTTGTTATAAAGGCCATTGGAGATCCAAAGCTACTGATGGCATCAGTAAATGCACCTGGTACGTATGGCGATATTTTGAGATCTGTTTATCAAATTGGATTTGAACCCGAATCACAGGAAAGTATTCGAATTCCAGCCTATAAGGGAAACTTCAATTATACCTATGCTAAGCCAGTAGGAGAGGGTGAGTAAATGTTCATTGCACTAATAGGAATATTAATAGGTGCAGTTATTGGGTTCTTATTACCATATACCTACAATACTGCATATTCCCTATATATTTCAGTAGCAATCTTAGCCTGCTTAGACTCTGTATTTGGAGGCATAAGGTCAAATTTAGAAAATAATTTTAGTGTTAAAATATTCGTTTCAGGTTTCTTTGGGAATGCTTTACTAGCTGCTTTCCTAGCATATATAGGCGATAGATTAGGTGTACCACTTTATTACGCGGCCATTTTTACATTTGGAGGCAGGCTGTTTGATAACTTTGCTGCCATAAGACGAATATGGTTGAATAAAAGAGGAAGAGATAAGGTTAGAGCAAATAAAGAACTTAAGGATAAGGGGGAGTTTTAAATGTTTGATTTTGATATCGATGTTGATCAATTTGCAAAAATTAAGGTAATAGGTGTAGGTGGTGGGGGAAACAATGCAGTAAACAGAATGGTTGAA
>CAZTEN010000327.1:0-1742 GCA_964612495.1 uncultured Tissierella sp.
GTACAATTTTATAGAAATAAATTTCAAGAATTAGATATTTACCCAGAGGACATAAGGGGTATAGAGGATATATCTAAGCTACCTTTTACAACAAAACAGGATCTAAGAGACAATTATCCCTATGGTTTGTTTGCCACAGATTTAAGTCAGATTGTCAGGCTTCATGCATCTTCAGGAACTACAGGAAAGCCTACAGTAGTTGGATATACTAGAGAAGATCTAAACAATTGGGCTGAAGTCTGTGCAAGGTCAATCGTAGCAGCTGGGGGAAGCTCTAATTCAGTTATCCAAATAGCCTATGGTTATGGGCTTTTTACTGGCGGTCTAGGTCTTCACTATGGTGCAGAACGACTTGGAGCCTCAACTATTCCAATATCTTCAGGAAATACAGATCGTCAGTTAATGCTTATGAAGGACTTTCATACTACATTTCTTGCCTGTACTCCTTCCTATGCTCTTTTTCTAGCAGATGCTTTAAAGGACCAAGGAATATCACCTGAAGAGCTGGACTTAAAGTCTGGAATTTTTGGTGCAGAGCCATGGTCTGAAAATATGCGTAAGGAAATCGAGAAGAAGCTACATATTAGTGCCCATAATATATATGGACTGTCTGAAATTTGTGGACCTGGAGTTGCATCAGAATGCAGTTGTAAGAATGGAATGCATATATGGGAAGACCACTTCTACCCTGAAATAGTAGATCCTGTAAGCCTTCAGCCATTGCCTTATGGATCTTTGGGAGAGCTTGTGTTTACCAGTATTACCAAGGAGGGAATTCCACTTCTTCGATATAGAACTAGGGACTTAACCGTTTTGCACAATGATGTATGTGAGTGTGGTAGAACTCATGTAAGAATGGAAAGGATCATGGGAAGGTCTGATGATATGATTATAATCAGAGGAGTCAATGTGTTTCCTTCACAAATTGAAGACGTGTTGTTACAAATTGGTGAGTTAGAGCCTCATTATCAATTAGTAGTTACTAGAGAAGGTACACTAGACTGTTTGGAAGTACAAGTTGAGGTAACTGACAACCTCTTCTCCGATAAGATTAAAAATCTAGAATCACTCGCGAATACGATTAGACAGAGACTTTCATCTGTTCTTCAAATAAGTTCAAAGGTAACTCTTGTGGAGCCAAGAAGTATCCCTAGGAGTGAGGGAAAGGCTAAAAGGGTAATAGATAAAAGAAACTATTAGGAGGTGTTGGAATGATAAGTCAGGTATCCGTATTTTTAGAAAATAAGCCTGGGAGACTAGAAAAAGTCCTAGAGATATTAAATGACAACGAAATCAGTTTAAGATCTATTTCTGTAGCAGAAACATCGGACTATGGTATATTCAGATTAATACTTGATAGACCAAAGGATGCTGTGGAAAAGTTAAAGGAAGCTGGGTTTGCTGTGAAGGAGACTGATGTCCTTGGTTTAGAGATAGATGATACTAAGGGTTCTATGTTAAATGCTATTAAGGAACTGGCAGCAAATCAAATATCTATTGAATACACTTATGCATGTCTACCTATTAATAATGATAAAGTTATTATTATAGTAAGAGTTGATAACATGGAGAAGGCAAAAGAAGTTTTGAAGGATAGTAAAAATTGCAGGCTCTTAAACTGTGATGATATGTGTTTTATAGATAAGTAGTTTGCCTTTAAATTGTTGCAAATGTTTGTAAAAAAGGACAATAAGGATAAAGATCTGTCCCTATTGTCCAACTTTCTTTTAACTATGATCGTT
>CAZTEN010000328.1:0-1732 GCA_964612495.1 uncultured Tissierella sp.
CATCACTTAGTAAGGCTTCCTTAGCGTAATAAACATTTGCTCTATCAATTCCTTCTATATTTAACTTTCTTTCATCTGCGCCTGTAGCTACAAAAATTTCATCATAGTTTCCATTGTCTACAAACCCTTTGTCAATAAAAGAATTATAGTATATTCTTACATTTAGGTCTTTTAACTGTTTTTCATACCAAGTTAATAATTTCCTATCATCTTCTTTAAAATTAGGTGCAGACGCAGCAATTAATGCCCCGCCTAATTCACCAGTTTTTTCATGTATTTCAACAGTATGACCACGCAAAGCACTTACACGAGCAGCTTCCATGCCACCAATACCACCACCAACAATAAGTACTCTCTTCATTTCTTCTGCGTTTTCTATGGCTAATTCTTTTTCTCTTCCACAAGCTGGATTCAAGGCACAGCTTATGTCATTTCCATCGGTTCTTTCTTTAAAAAGCCTTCCAAAGCATCCCATATGACAGCTTATACATGGACGAACATCATCTGCTTTGTTATTGTAAAACTTCTGCACTATGTATGGATCTGCAAGAAAAGGTCTGCCCATGCCCAATATATCAATTTCCTTTTTTTTAATGCATTTATTTGCAAGCTCAGGATTATCAAATCTACCGGAACATATAACGGGAATTGATACTGCCTTCTTAATAGCTATTGTATCTTCCAAATTACATGCTTTAGGCATGTAAACTGGTGGATGTGCCCAATACCATGCATCATAACTGCCATTATCACAATCCAAAGCATCATATCCAGCTTCCTCCAAGAGTTTTGCTACTTTCAAACTTTCATCCATATTCCTTCCATATTCTACAAATTCCTCACCAGGAAGAGCACCTCTATTTAAAGCCTTTATGTAACTCCTAACACTATAACGCATAACAACTGGAAAATCCTGTCCACATGTCTCTTTGATTTTATGGAGTATTTCAACTGCGAATCTAAGCCTATTTTCTAAACTTCCGCCATATTCATCATTTCTATAATTAAAATTAGCAATCGCGAACTGATCTAATAAATATCCTTCATGTATTGCGTGTATTTCTACTCCATCTCCCCCAGCATTTTTTACATTAAGGGCTCCTTGACCAAAAGCATCAACAATTTTTTCAATTTCTTCTTTTGTTAATGACCTATGTGTTATCATTGGGTCCCATACATTAGGAATAGGACTTGGAGCAATTGGATCTTTAGGATTCAGACCCGTACGCCCAACACCAGCAGTTAATTGTACAAATATCTTACTTCCATGCTTATGAACTTCATTCATCAAATACTTCATGTTCTTAACATATGATTCGCTATCTTTCGTAATATATGGTCTATTCGTATAACCAATAACTCCGTTTAAACCAGTTATAATTAAGCCGGCTCCCCCTTTAGCCCTTTCTATATAATAATCAGAGCCTTCTTTAGTATAACTGCTATCTTCGTAATTCATGAGGCGTTTTGAAAAAACCCCCATAGCAACCATAGCTACTCTATTAGGGATTTCAACACTACCTATTTTTATTGGTTTAAACAATTCTTTGTACTTAGTATTCATATTCTTCCCTGTATGTATATTAAACTATTTAAGTATATAATCCTTACATTTATTTTCGTTCATTCAAGGTTTTGTCGAATCTTAAAAACTATAAGATATAGAGACTAAAGTTTTCAAAATTCGATTAGCGCCTTGCTAATATTTGCTTATACCGGCCAACTTGAAAAT
>CAZTEN010000329.1:0-1704 GCA_964612495.1 uncultured Tissierella sp.
GCCTCGTTTCAGTGGTGTGATGAAATTGCTATGCAATTTCTTCCGTTACTTAAAATATTTTAGGAGGTCCAATTGTGAGAGATAAAGAAAAGATTAGAAAAGCTGTCCGTGATAATTACTCAAAGGTTGCTTTGAAGGGTTCATCAGGTGGATGTTGTAGTGGAGGATGTAGTTGTGGTGGTTCTTCACCAGATATTAAAGAATCATCTCTAAGAATAGGATATACAAATGATGAAATTTCAGGGGTTCCTACTGATTCAAACATGGGGCTGGGTTGTGGCAATCCAATAGCTATAGCTTCGCTTGAAGAGGGGGAAATAGTCCTTGATTTAGGAAGCGGTGGGGGCTTTGATTGCTTCCTTGCAAGTAGAAAAGTTGGAGAAACAGGGTTAGTAATTGGTGTAGATATGACTCCTGATATGATTTCATTAGCTAGGAAGAATGCAGAGGAAGACGGTTATAAAAATGTAGAATTTAGATTGGGAGAAATTGAACATTTACCTGTAGCAAATGATTCAGTAGATGTGATTATCTCAAATTGTGTAATCAATTTATCTCCTGATAAGGAACAGGTATTTAAAGAAACTTATAGAGTTCTTAAACCAGGTGGCAGATTATCAATTTCGGATGTTGTAGCAACAGCTGAGCTACCAGAGGATATAAAAGTGGATTTAAAATTGCTGGCAGGCTGTATTGCAGGTGCAGAATATGTGGAGAATATTAGAAGGATATTAGAAGAAGCTGGTTTCAAAGACATAGTACTGACTCCTAAGGATAATGGTCAAGAGATAGTTAAGTCATGGGTTCCTGATAAAAATGTTGAAGACTATGTTACTTCATATATTATAGAAGCCAAAAAATAATAAAAAATGCAGCCTTGCCCAGTATTTTAATGGCTTTAGGCTGTTTTTTTTATTATATAAAAATTTAATATTAAGTATTGACAAAAATAAGTCGAAGGTTTACTATGTATATATAAACATATACGCATATAGGAATATCAATATTATATCTTAATAAATTTCTAGGAGGCTAATATCAATGGAAAAGAAAACAAAATTATATCTACTTACAGGTTTTTTAGGTGCAGGAAAGACAACTTTTTTAACCAGTGTTTTAAATGATTTAACAGGACATAAAGTTGCAGTAATAATGAATGAATTTGGTAAGGTTGGGATAGACGGAACCTTGATTCGAAAAGAAGGAATGGAGCTTGTTGAAATCAACAGAGGCTCAATTTTCTGTTCTTGTTTACAGCTTTCCTTTGTTTCTGCTTTAACTGAGATGGCCGATAGAAATATGGAATATGTATTTGTTGAGAGTTCAGGCTTAGCCGATCCATCTAATATTGGAGAATTTTTAGAGGCTGTAAAAGTTGTTAAAGGTGATGTATATGACTATAGCGGAGCAATCTGCATAGTAGATGGAGAAAATTTCCTTGAGCAAGTTGAAGATATAGTAACAGTGGAAAGACAGCTTAAATTCTGTCATTTGGTTATAATCTCTAAAGTGGACTTAATAGATAATGCGAAGTTGAGTATGATTAAGGCAAAAATTAGGGAAATAAATGATAATGCAGATATTGTTGAATCTATAAAAGGAAAATTTGACTATAATTTCTTAGACCAAGACCTTATATCAAAAAGATGGATTGAATCAGAAGCTTCTACTAATGTACCTGAAAACAAGCCAAAGACCTTAACT
>CAZTEN010000330.1:0-1700 GCA_964612495.1 uncultured Tissierella sp.
ATAAGACAAGGCAAAGACGGGGAACCTGTAGCCTCATTGGCAGAGGATTGGACAATGTCGGAAGACGGTAAAGAATGGACCTTTAAGCTAAGAGAAGGCGTAAAATTTCATGATGGACAGGCATTTAATGCAGATGCTGTAGTAGCTAATTTTGACAGGATGAGTTTAGGGGTAAAGACTTCTGCCTATTATCCACTGGACATAGACTCACATTATCCCGGACTGGTTTCTTATGAAAAAGTTGATGATTATACCTTTAAATTAGTTTTTGATGAGCCAAAGCCAACCCAATTATATAGAATGGTTAACTTCGGAAGCCCAATTTATAGTCCTGCAAATTTCGATGAAGAGGGTAATTTTAACGGTATTGCAATGGGGACTGGACCATTTAAAATCGCAGAAAATGAGAAGGATGATTATGTACTTCTGGAAAGAAACGAAAATTACTGGGGTGAAAAGGCTAAGGCAAAATATATAAAAGTTAGGTCTATCCCAGATGTAGATACCAGATATTCCGCATTAAAAGCCGGAGAAATTCATGGTACATTGGATTTGGATTCTCTGACACCGGCATTAGCTGAAGAACTTTTAAAGGATGATGAATTTTCAGTAGCTACTTCTAATTCTACCATGATAAGATTTTTAGTAGTCAATGGAGAAAAGGAGCCCTTTAATGATATAAGATTAAAGGAAGCGATAAGCTTAGCATTGAACCGTCAAGACTTAGTAGATGTAGTCTATTTTGGATATGGAAGTCCAACTACAAATATATTAAATTACTCAACTCCTTTCTATAAGGAATTTCCAGTTGAGGAAAATATGGAAAGGGCTAAAGAGTTAGCCACACAAGTTCTAGGAGAAGAAAGATTAGAGACGATATTTTATATAAACGGAAGTGAACCTACTCAAAAAACAGAGGCAGAATTAATAGCACCTTGGTTAGCAGAGATAGGAATAGATGTTACCATACAACCTATGGAATATTCCGTTATAAGGGAGAAGCTTAAAGAAGGAGACTTTGGATTTGCCAGACTTCAACAGGGCTTATCAAATGGAGAACCCTCAACTATATTTAGAAGATTTATGCTTACTTCAGGAGACCATAATCAAAATTATAGTTTAGGTTATGACAATGAAGAAGTTAATAATTTGATGAAAGCTGCAGACCAAGAACTAGATGTAGAAAATTTGGAAAAAATATATGACGATGTACAAGAGTTGTCAACAACAACTTATCCTGTATTCCCTCTATTCAATGATGTAAACATAATGGGATATACAAATAAATTAACAAATTATAAAGCAGAAATGTATGGTTTGGAATTGCCTGAAGTAGAATGGGCTAATTAATATGAAAAAATATATTGTAGAAAGAATTAAATCTCTTTTTATAGTATTAGCCGGAATAACTATAATTACTTTTCTCCTGAGGGTCATATCCCCGGGAGATCCGGCTGAGCTATCATTAAGCAGAAGCGGAAGTTTTAGTCCTACACCGGAGCAAATAGAACAAAGAAGAGAAGATATGGGCCTAAATAAGCCGATTCATATTCAATACCTTAATTGGCTAAAAGGAGTGCTAAAAGGCGATTTTGGAAAATCATATTCCAATAACGAAGCAATATCGGAGATGATTAAAAGGAAGTTGCCTATTACCTTTAATTTAGCAATATACTCCATATGTATAACGAGTTTTTTAG
>CAZTEN010000331.1:0-1674 GCA_964612495.1 uncultured Tissierella sp.
ATCCCCACTCAATCTTTTCATTGAGAAAAGGGTGTGTCAGAGTATTTTGCTTTCTTTCCTGCCAGAGCCCTATAATCTTTTTTCTACTATCTTCTTTTATCAATATAGCTCCATTATCTTCATATAAAAAGTCATCTTTTTTTATTTGATTCATGTTAATTAGAGAAAGAACAAATCTATCAGCAATTGGTGCTCTAAGTTCTTCTACTAGGTCTAAAGCTAAGGACATTCTACCAGGCCTATCGGTATGCATAAACCCCGCATATGCATCTAATCCCACTGATTCTAATGCGCTAGCCACATCATTTGATAATACCGAATACATGAAGGATAGCATAGCATTTAGAGGATCTAATGGAGGTCTCCTGCTTCTTGTATCAAATTTGAAATCTTCTTTCTGATTAAGTATCATATCATTAAAGCAGCTAAAGTACGTAACTTGAGCTATTCCTTCGATTCCTCTTAACTCATCTACATCATTTACTTCATTGATTATACTTAATATTTCTGTCAAATATTTGGATGATTTCTCCAAGTGTGCAATATCAATTCTATTCTCATATTGCCTTATATAACGCTCTATAGTCCACTTCTCATTATATATTTTAGCAGATATTACATTCTTGGATATTGACAAGCTTTGATTTTCATCATCTGCAACCCTATACTGTTTCCGCCTTAGTAAAATATTACCTTTAGATTGCCCCCTGATTCTTGCAATAAATCTTCCTGTTGGTGTAAGATAACAAATACCAATTCCATAATCCATACATTTTTGAATAAGCTTTGGGCTAATACCCAAATAGGAAAACAAAACGATATCTTCTAGATTATGAAAAGGGTACCTAGCTAAAATATTTTCATCTTGTTTTATTACAATGTTCTCACCGGAAACAGATAGATAAACATCCGGAAGTGTTATATAGAGTGTATTAAGTAATTGTCTCATTCCCTTAACCTCTTTTCCATATATTCAGATACGGACATAGTTCCATCAAGTTCCGGTAAACATAGGTCTTTTAATGAACAAGCCTTACATTTTTGGCTTTTCTTGACTCTAGGTGTATACTTCCTACTATAATAATTGTTCATTTCTTCTATTATGCTTATCAATCCGGCTCTTAATTCTTCTGTAAAGATTACTTGCTGCCGTCTCCTAGTCTCAAAATAAAAGCACGCTCCCTCTTCTATTCTAAGCCCTAGCATTTCTTCTAAGCACATGGCCTGTGCTAACAATTGCAGTATGTCACTATCATCTAATTTTGGCTTGCCTCTTTTATATTCAATTGGATAAACTAAATATTTCTTATCATACTTACTAAAATAAAATCCATCATCACTAGGCTTTAGTTCCACCAAATCACATTTTCCCCTTATCTTTAACTTCTGAGACGCAATAGGCATTGACCTGATTATCCTTATGTTATTCTTAAGCTCAGTTGAATCAGTATTATCAACTTTAGCATGTCTTATTTGTCCATCTATAGTAAAGTAGTTTTCACTCCACAATTGCTCAATATGAATTAATGCCCATTGTCTTCGACAGTAGATAAAATGTTGAATCCCAGATATTAGTAGATAGTTGTCACTTTCATTATCTCCAAAGTTATTTTCCTTATAATTCATAATTTTATATGCCTTCCAGCACTTCTAATTCCAATCCTAATTTTTTAT
>CAZTEN010000332.1:0-1359 GCA_964612495.1 uncultured Tissierella sp.
ATAAAGATTTCCATCTATATCGGTTACGTCTTCAACCGGTACGGAACTAATTCTAGTCCTGAATAATAATAGTCTAGAGCTCACCTCTTTACTTATCAGGTATGGTAGTTGAAGAACTACTGCCCTGGTGGATTTATCAACGAGGCGGCTATAAAGAGATTCTAATTCAATTGTCCATTCATACAAATTATAATTATTTCTCAGGTCTTTAACTCTGACAAGAGCGTCAATATGCCCAGAAATATAGTTATCGTCCATCATTTTTACTTCGTAACCGACATCTGAAATGGAAAAGCGGTAATCTACTGTTTTGCTGAGATTTTCTTGAATCTGCTCTTCTGTTAGCTTTGTTAAGTTGTTAAAACAGTAATGGAATTTAGATCGGAAACTTTCGTTTTCTTCCACGCTTAGGCTTTTCGAAACAATATTGTCGAAGTCTGCTATTATGAATATTGTGTCTTTCGGCTCAACATTAAATGTTCCAAAATAGATACTAGAGCCAGGGGTTCGAAGGCTTTTAATAGAAAGAGCAGGGTCATGAATATTTTCATAAATCACTTCAGTAATCTTATCCTCACTATAATTTACCACCTTCTTTTTTTCTCCTGTTACAAACCATTCCGTCCAAAGTCCGTCCTTCTTTCCGTTTTTTGTCTGGCCTTCAACAATTTTTCCTCCTTGAGAATTATACTCTATTATTGAGATATACACATCATCGCCTTTATAGGTTCCTGTTGTCGTAAGTTGGCCATTCGTATAAAATAGCTCTTTATCCTTCGCGCCATTCTCAAGATAACTCGTGTAACTGCCATCTTTCACTTTCCCATTTTCGTAAATTATCTGTTCTTTTATTTGTCCATTATCATACCATTCGGTAAATATGCCATCTAGTCCATACTCATTGTATGTTGACTCCCCGAGTTTGTGTCCAGTTGGAAAAAAACTGGCAAATAATCCAAATCTTTCTCCCTTTAGGTAGGTCACTTTATAAAGTAAATTGCCTTCTTCATCCCAGTAGCTAACAATTCCTTCTGCTTTCCCAACAATGTATTGGCCTTCAGATTTCTTCTTCCCATTGGGGTGGTATTCAGTGAACATACCGTTTCGATATCCATTACTAAATGCACCCCATTTAACGTTTGTATTCTTGCTTACCATTACCCCTGTAAAAGGAGATCCATTAAAATATGCACGGCCATTCTGATAGGTTATTTCTTCAGGGAATACTGGCAATAAGTCTTGCTGAGAATATACTATAGATGAAATCAAACATCCTAATATTAATGACAGAAGTTTTTTCATATTTTTAAGTTGCTAAAGGTTATACAAATTATCAAGCCCAGATTATTAACGACACTC
>CAZTEN010000332.1:1369-1629 GCA_964612495.1 uncultured Tissierella sp.
TGGTTCAGCAGAAAGTATGGCCATTCATGACGTTCGGCGATTTATTGTGAAGCCGTACCATTTAGCCAGATTCCAGTATTCTTGGATTTAGATAACGCCTATTCAACGATATATTCTTTTCTTGTATTCCTATTCAAATGTCACTGGTATTGGGTTCTACGCTCAATTCCTTCAGTGATACTAATCTTTAGGATGGAGCAACTGTTCCTCCATCTTGCGTACGCTTCGTTGAATGGATAAAAACGCCAGGAAGGTTGCAA
>CAZTEN010000333.1:0-1613 GCA_964612495.1 uncultured Tissierella sp.
TAATAAGTTGTTGGAATCATAAAAAACAAGGAGGAACTTGGCAATGTATTAGATGGAGACCATATACTAGCTATATGCGGTACTTATCTTTATGAGCAAGGAAAGTTAAAGAACAATACTGTAGTAGGCACTATAATGACTAATATGGGTCTAGATAAATATCTAAAAGAAAATAACATGGGTATAGTCAAGACTACAGTAGGAGATAGATATATCTTAGAGGAGATGCTTAAGAACGATTATTCAATAGGTGGAGAGCAATCTGGCCATATCATATTCTTGGACTACAATACTACGGGAGATGGATTGGCAACAGGCTTACACCTCCTAGATGTAATGAAATCCCTTAAAAAGCCTTTATCTGAATTAAATGAGCTAATGAAAAATTACCCTCAAATTCTTTTAAATGCAAAAGTGGATAATAGGTATAAGTATAAGTATATGGAAAATGCAGAAATTAAATCTGAAATAGAAAAAATCGAAGAGATGTTTAAAGGAGAAGGAAGGGTTGTTATAAGACCATCAGGCACAGAGCCTTTAGTAAGAGTTATGATTGAGGGAAAGGACCAAGAAGAGATAACTAAAATTGCACAGGATTTAGTCGACTTTATAGAAGCACGAATTGGAATAAGATAAGGGTGAGTTAAGTGAAATACAAAATAGTAGCTGATAGCAGTTGTGATTTGAATGAGGATTTAAAGAGTAGAATTGAAGTAAGCTTAGTACCTTTTAAAATCAACATAGATTCTGATTCCTATATAGATGATGAAAATATAGACGTATATGATATGATTGATAAAATGAAGGTAAGTCCAAATCCAATTAAAACATCCTGTCCTTCACCCAGTGATTTTGCTGCAGAATATAAGGATGCTGAGAATGTTTTTGTAGTTACTATTTCAGAGCAGTTGTCAGAAACCTATAATAGTGCAATTCTTGCAAAGGATATGATAATGGAGGAATTTAAAGATAAATTTATTCATGTTTTCAACTCTAAATCAGCAAGTATTGGAGAAACTCTTGTAGCATTTAAAATAAAGGAATGTATAGATGAGAAATTATCCAATAATCAAATAGTTGAGAAGGTTGAAAAGTTTATAGGGGATATGAATACCTACTTTATCTCTGAGGACCTGACCAATCTTATTAAAAACGGGCGAATATCAAAGACTAAGGGTTTGATAATCAATGCATTGAATATTAAACCTATCATGGGTGCTAATAGTGAAGGAAATATCGAATTAGTAGATAAGGCTAGAGGAAGTAAAAAAGCCTTTAAGATGCTGGTGGATATAATCGGTGATTCAGGAGTAAAATTTGAAGAAAAAATTTTAGCAATATCCCATGCCAATGCACTACAAAAGGCTGTAGATTTAAAAGATGATTTAAAACATCTAAATTTCAAGGAAATTCTAATCGTAGAAACAAAAGGATTAAGCACGGGCTATGTTAACGACGGTGGGATCATTATTGCTTTTTAAAATTTATGCAAAAAAATAATTGACAAATATCATCTGGGTGCTATAATAATATAGTGAGCATTTTAAGTGCTTAACTCTATGCGGGATTGGCGGAATTGGCAGACGCGCTAGACTTAGGATCTAGTGTCATTG
>CAZTEN010000334.1:0-1605 GCA_964612495.1 uncultured Tissierella sp.
AGTGCGCCTCTACCATAATTATTTAATTTCATACGATGATATTACATATACTGAAATATGTCAACATTTATTTCAATTCTTAAAATTTAATCCATTAAATCTGTATCAAGAATTACATAATTTGCCCTATGAATGTATAGACTTTTTCCATCGATATTTAGCCTTGTCATCTTAGGCAGGTCCTCAGGAACTGTTATATATACGTTTTCTCCCTGATAAACACCTAACGGAATTCCCATTTGACTGGAAATTATTATGGTCTTCTCCTTTCCGATTTGATTCCTAAGGTCATTAATAAGCCTATCTAGGGGTACAAAGCCTCCTCCCCCACTTACGTCGATATTGCTAGGAGTGTTGTAATCCTTTACCATATCAAGGCCTTGCTCTGCAAAGATTACTGTGTTTCCCACTTGGATCATCTCACGTCCATTGACAGTTATTTCAAGGACGCTGGACTCAAAGCCGGGTGATTCAGGGTCTATATTGGCATCATTCTCCAATAATCCAACAGTAATCTTACTACCATTTAACTCTAAAGTCTTATTGGCATAATGGTCATATACACTTATCTCAAACTTATTTCCAATTAAATCTCCTCTTAGGACAGAAATCCTATCTAGGATGGCCGAGCAACCGGATAGAGCCAATGTTAAAATCATCAAAACTGCAATTATAACTTTCTTGTTATTTTTCATCTCTTTCCTCCTAATAAATAATTTCAGGTTGATACTCCTGTAAATAGTCTATTTTAAGTTCTTACATTTGTCCACAAAAACTATTATCCTACTAAGAAAGTAATCATACCTTTATGAGAATTATAAAAAATTAAATATAGTACAAGAAATAGTGTATACTAGTTTTAGATATGAATTTATGGCACTTATGATGCCTTTTAGGAGGGATTATATTTGAATGAAAAGATTAAGAAGTTTTTACTAATTAATATAGGCTTAGTGTTTTTGGCTTGTGGACTATATTACTTTCTTATACCTTCAAACCTTGCTGTTGGAGGAGCCACAGGCTTAGCCCTTGTAATCAGCACCTTAATTCCATCCATAAACTACAGCCTAATCCTCATAATTATTAATATTATTTTATTTATTACTGCTTTCATAGTCTTAGGTAAGGAATTTGGCGGCTATACCCTTTATGCCAGCCTTATGCTGTCCGGAATATTTGCCTTATTAGAAGTGATTACTCCCATGACTAAGCCCTTTACAGATGACCTCTTTATTAACCTTATATTTGGAATACTAATAGCCGGTGTTGGAATAGGAATAATTTTCAATCAAAATGCCTCTTCAGGTGGAACAGACATATTGGCAAAGATAATAAATAAATTCTTCCATATAGATATGGGCAAGTCCCTTATGATTCCTGATTTTCTTATTACCTTATTTGCCGGATTTGTATTTGGTCCTAGGCTTGGTATGTATTCTCTACTTGGAGTAATAATTAACTCCATCGTAATCGACAAGATAATTGCAGGATTTAATGTAAAGGTAAATATGATTATTATTTCAAATGAATTTGATGCCATTAACGACTATATCAACAAAGACCTGGGAAGGGGAACTACAATCTACCATGCTACAGGGGGCTATT
>CAZTEN010000335.1:0-1597 GCA_964612495.1 uncultured Tissierella sp.
ATAGATATAGCAGATAAATATAGGAGAATAATCTATAGGAATATAGAGTATCAACACTATAAAAGATATGGTAATTACAATATTGAGAGCATTGATGGTTGAAACTTACTGGAATATTGGGAAACAAATATTTGAAGCACAGGGTGAAAATGAGCGTGCTGAATATGGAAGCGGTCTTCTAAAGTTTTTGTCTGAAAAACTTACGGAGGAATTTGGAAAAGGATTTACTGTTACGAACCTAAAATATATGAGACAATTTTATATGGCTTTTTCAAATAGTCACTCACTGAGTGACCAATTAAGTTGGACACATTATCGTATGCTTTTAAAAGTTGAAGATGAAAATGCTAGAAAGTCTTATTTAGAGGAATCTGAAAAATCAAATTGGAGTACAAGACAGTTAGAAAGGCAAATCAATAGCTTTTATTATCAAAGGCTATTATCAAGTCAAGATAAAGATAAGGTCAGAAATGAAATTCAAAGTTTAGAAAAAGGAGTAGATGCAAAGGATATAATTAGAGATCCATATGTACTAGAATTTCTAGGGTTAGAACAAACACCGAATTTATATGAAAAAGATATAGAACAAGGACTCATTAATCATTTGCAAAAATTTCTATTAGAGTTAGGTCGAGGATTTTCATTTGTCGCAAGGCAGAAACATATTTCATTTGACGGAGAACATTATTATATAGATTTAATTTTTTACAACTATATATTGAAATGTTTTGTAATTATTGATTTAAAAGTGGGAAAACTGACTCACCAAGATATAGGACAAATGCAAATGTATGTAAATTACTATACAAGGGAGCTAATGAATGAGGGAGATAATTTACCGATAGGTATTGTACTTTGTGCAGATAAAAGTGATTCGGTTGTCAAGTATACTCTACCTGAAGGCAACAACCAAATATATGCATCTAAATATAAATTATATATGCCAACAGAAGAAGAATTTAAAAGAGAACTTGCTAAGGAGCAGGAAATTCTAGAAATAGAGAAAAGATTAGAATAATGGTCAAAAATGATAAGTAGCATTCTGCCGCCAAGGGACCAATATCAGTTTATGACATCTTTATTGTCACCTCAAGGCATTGTGAGGTAATTGTGAAGTTAGTAAAGTGTAAAGACTAGCGATATCAATAGTTATATAGGAATTAAGACATTGAATGGACAGATGACATTTGATGTCTTTTTTGTTCTTGGAAACATGCCCAATAAAATATGAGCATTATGAAGAAGTGGTATAGGGCAGCTTTCATTGTAGTAATATTAATCATTTTCAAAATATAAATTTATATTCATTCAATGGTAAGTGCTAAAAAAAAGACCGTATTATCTAATCTGCTATAAACTGATATAATAACAAAACATATGGCACCCATAACAGTCTTGGATGATTTAAGATTATTGTTTAATTTTAAGATAGATTCTGCAAATCCTTTTGTATTGATACTTTCCGGTCAGCCACAAATCAGCAATAAACTTGCATTAAACACTTGTTATCCTCTTCGACAAAGGATATCCATGAGATACTCGATGCAAGGATTATCCTTAGAAGAAACCGCTGATTATTGCATAAGCAGAATTAAAG
>CAZTEN010000336.1:0-1580 GCA_964612495.1 uncultured Tissierella sp.
GTATAGGCTTTTAGAAGCCTATAGGTATATTCCTTGGGATCATATTCTATCTCAACCCCCTGAGCACCAACGGTCCATGATTCACCAGTCTTACCCACTCCCGTTTCAGAATCCATAGGAGTAAGGTGGTCGAATATGAAACTTCCACTGGCAATCATTTGTCCCCAAATAGATTTTCCATCCTTGTACTTATAACCGTGGACTATATCTTTAAACTCAACAAATATATCTGGCCGAGACTTTTAATATACCTTTTCGTTTCCCACTTCCAAATCCTCAGGAGTACATCTTAAGACTATGGAACCCAACTTCCTTAGCTTATATATGAGATCTTCTGCACCCTTTATAGCAGCATTGCCCGCCATATAGATAGTCATACTGGCAACCGTCTTCCAATGCTTTGGAGTAGATCTTGTATCTACCTCCATCACAACATGTATTCTATTTAATTCTATCTTCATTTTCTCAGCAAGGATCATAGCTACTGTAGTTTTCATACCCGGACCGATTTCAGTGGCTCCAAAATTTAAGTTTATAGAACCGTCTGAATTTAGGGTTAAAATTGAACCTGAAGTAGCATTAGTAGGAGAATTGGAGGTTTTCCAAAATGAACTTATGCCTCGAGCTATAATCTTACCATCCTTATTGATGGTAGATCCTTTATTCCAATTCATCAACTCCTTAAGCCTTAGGAGACATTTCCTTAAATCCCCAGTATTATCTAAGGTTGACTTATCTTGGGTAGGAGTAAGATCATTTTCCTTAATTGAATTTTTAATTCTTATTTCTATTGGATCTATATCTAGAGCATCAGCTAGCCTGTCAATCATTCTCTCAATGGAGAAGGTAGAGATTACATAACAATGATTCGTATAAAGGCTTAAGGAATCACAATGAATATTATCAATATTATAGGGACCTGAGCAAGCTGAAGCTATGGATTTTGCCATACGTGGACCTGTGTCAGCATAGGCACCGTAATCCACTAAATAAGTGCATTCCAATGCCTTAATAATACCTTCTTTAGTAGCTCCTATTTTAAGCTTAGCTTCTGAACCTATTTTGGAAGGAGAGCTCATCATGTCCTGCTCCCTTGAATTGGCTATTCTTATCTTTCTTCCACCTACTGAAAAGGATGCCAAATAGGCTAAGAACTCTATCTGAACTGCAGCTTTTCCCCCAAAAGCTCCACCTACATATGGAGTCCTAACGATAATATTTCCTTCAGGGATATGACAGGTCTTACTAAGCTCCTCTTTAACAGCAAAGGGAGCTTGGGTGGAGCTTTCAATAATAACCTTCCCGTCCTTTAGAATTTGTGCAGTTGCATTTCTGGTCTCCATTATAGCTATATGGTCTGATTGGGGGATAGAAACTTTATCTATAATGTTTGAATCTGCTTTAGGATATATATGGGTTGCTGGATAATAGTAACGACCTAAATCCTCATGTACTAAGTTGGCATTTTCTTTAATTGCATCAGAAATGGAATTGACTACATGAAGTTTCTCATATTCAACTTCTATAAGATTTAAGGCATTCATAGCCTCCTCTTCACTATTGGCAACTACCAAGGCAAC
>CAZTEN010000337.1:0-1575 GCA_964612495.1 uncultured Tissierella sp.
GTAACTTTCAGCCATACCTGGGATTACTTTACCTTCTGCATCATATTTCATAAGGCCTTCAAATGTATTTGTAAGCACCCATGATTCATGTGTTCCTTGAGATAAAGCAGGGTCTAAGGATCCAGGTTCACTACTGTTGTTGGTTCTCAAAATCTTCTTGCCCTCTGTTGGAGTCTCTGTTGGAGTTTCTTCAGGTTTTGGTGTTGAGCATCCTGTAATAACAATTGCTGCTACTAGAAGTAAGCTCATCAACACTAAAAGTTTCTTACTCATTAAATTGCCCCCTTTTATATATGTTTTTAATGCTACTCGATTAAGTGTACCATTTTTTTGGCTATTTTTCAAGGTTAATTAAATTAGGATTGTCTTAGGCTGTAATATAGGTGCTGGAAGTTACTTGGGTACTATCCCTAATAATAAGTACAGGTTTGTAGCAATAATGCCTCTTCTCACTAGTATTGGCCACTAATTCTTTTAAAATCTGATTCATATCACGGGCTATCTCTTTTGTAGGTATTGCTACACTAGTCAGCCTAGGAAATAGGTAATCATAAATATATGAATTTCCAAAGGCTACAATTGAGATGTCTTCAGGAATAATAATGTTTATTTCGTTAGCCCTCTTGTATAGGTTATAGATTATTTGCTCACCCGAAATTAATGCACCTGTAACATCCTTTGTCAATAGGTGGTCTAATATATAGGATGACTTAGTATCTGTATCCATTACTATTAGGTCCTGGTCAAGCTCTAATTCATAATCTGCCAATGCATTTTTGTATCCCTCAAGCCTAAAGTCATTTAACTTAATATCCCTTTGTTGAGAAATAAAGCCTATTCTTCTATGACCCAATTCTAAGAGATGCCTTGTTGCAATATATCCTGATTCTATATGGTCCATATTAAGGGTAGTATAGGGACAACCTATTTCATAAGCACCTGTAACTAAAAATGGGGTGTTGGATTTAGCCAAAATTTGAATTGCTTCATTTGCTATTTGATCCTTATGCCTATATGAGCCGCATAATATAATGGCTTTAACTCCATAATCCAAGAACTTTAAAACAATTGATTTTTCCTTATTAGGGTCATAATTCGACAAACCTAATAACATATAATTATCATCTTCAAAATTAGTAATTAATTCTTGGGAGAATTCCCCATAAAAATCTACATTAATACTAGGAACGATCAATCCAATAATGCCAAGCTTCTTTGTAACAAGGCTTCTTGATAGCAAATTGGGTCTGTAGTTCATTTCGGCAGCTACTTTTCTAATCAATGTCTTAGTTTCTTCAGAAAATCTATTTGGTTTATCATTTAGAACCAAGGAAACGGTTGTTGTAGACACATTACATACTCTTGCAACATCCTTAATACTAGGCTTCACTTTGATTACCCCCTTCCTAGTAAGTATATATAATATATTTCCAAAATTAGACATAGTGAACCATAATAAAACAAAATAAATTAAGAAAAAACAAATAATATTATGTATTGACAAAAACCAAAAAATATATTCTCATCTTTGACAGTTTGAGAAAATAAAAATCCTGGAACCTAAGTATTTGCAAT
>CAZTEN010000338.1:0-1570 GCA_964612495.1 uncultured Tissierella sp.
GGAATATACTCAAAGAAGGTAAGAAAATGTTAGCATAAGTAGAGAAAAGCAGGGTAGGAACTATACGAATTAACCCCTACATTGGTAATCATGTAGGGGTTATAACATCTAATTATTCAAATAAATAGAGGAAATCTCCGTAGCCTTTAGCATCCATGTCTTCTTTTGGAATGAATAGTAATGATGCACTGTTGATGCAATATCTTAATCCACCTAATTCACTAGGTCCATCATCAAATAGGTGTCCAAGGTGTGAATCACTATTTTTTGCTCTTACTTCTGTCCGGGTCATACCAAATCCCTTGTCTTTTTTCTCAATAATTATATCAGGATAAATTGGTTTAGCAAAACTAGGCCATCCGGTACCCGAATCATATTTGTCTATAGAAGAAAATAGGGTTTCACCAGAAGTAATATCTACATATATTCCAGCTTCATAGTTATCATAGTATTCGTTGGTAAATGCCGGTTCGGTGTCATTATTTTGGGTAACATTGTATTGGAGCTCTGTTAATTCCGACTTCAATTCTTCTTTAGATTTTACAGGGTATTTTGAATCCTTTTTTTGTGCTTCAATCAATTCTTGAAATTCCTTTGGTCCTATGTGGCAATAGCCGCTTGGATTCTTTACTAAATATTTTTGGTGATATTCTTCAGCAGGGTAGTAGTTCTGCAGTTCGATAGCTTCAATAGCTAAGGACTCTATATGGTTTTTTTGTAATTCTTTTAAAGAAAGTTCAACTATATCCTTGTTTAATTCATCTATATAATAGATTCCTGTACGATATTGGGTACCTATATCATTGCCTTGTCTATTTACTGATACGGGGTCGATTGCCATGTAAAAATACTTCAATATTTTTTCAAGCGCAACCCTATTTGGGTCATAAACAACTCTTACAGTCTCAGCATGGCCTGTATCTTTTCTAATAACATCTTCATAAGATGGATTTTCAGTTTTTCCGTTTGCATAACCTACATCAGTATGGATTACCCCATTAATCAAGCCTAGATATTTCTCTACACCCCAGAAACATCCACCAGCCAGGTATATTACCCTGTTGCCATTTAGATCTGAATCATTAAGGTAGGCTGATGTAGCTATATTTCCTAGTGAGCTAGGATTTGATTCATTAACTGAAACATTATTCAAATTTGAAGCACAGGATACTAAAGAAATTGAAATTATTAGGGTAAATAATACATAGATATATTTCTTTTTCATAATATACTCCTCCATTGTTGGTTGCAAAAGTAAATAATAACAACTATGTATTAATTATATTTTAGCACAAGTTAGTTTGCATAACCATATGTTAAGGAACCTTATAGGATAATTATTATTTCAAAAAACTCTGGCTATATATCTTGGGATGCCATAGATTCTGGTATTAATCCATCAGGCCTACCCCTTGTGCAAAGATTGCCGAAAATTTACAATCTAACTCCAAGATACCAATAAAAGTGGGTATAATATATTATAACGAGGTGATGATATCCCCCACTTCTTTAAGTGGCGGGTACCTACTAGCTTAAACAGGTGGTGTTTCTAATCACCCACCTCGTTGCA
>CAZTEN010000339.1:0-1567 GCA_964612495.1 uncultured Tissierella sp.
GATGTCAGAGAAGGATGGCTTGACCATGTACAGGAACAAGCTGATTTTGGAGTGGTTTCATTTAAGGCTTATATGACTCCTTCAGTACCAACATTTCCAAGAGTAACAGACCCTGAAATGTATGAGGCTTTTAAGGCAGTAGCTAAAACAGGGCTTCCTGTAGGAATCCATGCAGAGAACTATTCCATGTGTGATTATTATGTACAGAAATTTAAAAATCAAGGAAGATTAGATGGTCCGGCATGGGCTGAAGCAAGACTTGAATTAGCAGAAAAAGTGGCTATTGAACTAGGAGTAAGCTTTGCAGAAGCTGCAGGCGCAAGACTTCATATAGTTCACATGAGTACAGGCATAGGAGCAAGGATAGTTGGAGAGGCAAAGAAGAGAGGACTTAAGGTAACAAGTGAAACATGTCCACATTACTTAACAATAAATGCACAAGAAGCAATGACTAAATATGGTGCAATGGCAAAGATAGCACCTCCATTAAGAACTAAGTTAGACAATGAACTTCTATGGGAAGGCCTAAACAATGGAAGCGTAGACTTTATTGGAACTGACCATGCTCCTTATGAACTAGAAAGTGAAAAGACAAAGGAAGGCTTGAATATATGGACAGCATTCCCAGGAATTCCGGGAGTAGAAACTATGGTTCCTATCCTAGTAAGTGAGGGATATAACAAGGGAAGAATTTCCCTATCCAAATTAGTTGAAGTACTAAGTAAGAATGCAGCTATCCATTACGGATTATATCCTAAGAAGGGTGCTATGGAAATAGGTTCTGATGCTGACTTTACTATAATCGACTTAGATAAGGAATGGACAATAGACCTTAAAGACCAGGCTTCAATGTGTGGATATACTCCATTAGAAGGCATGGATCTTAAAGGAAAGGTTAGTAAGACTGTAGTAAGAGGTCACCTTGTATTTGAAGATGTTGATAAGAGTTCTCTTGCAGACCTTACTGATGAACAACTACAAAAGGTTGTTCACAGCTTCCCTGAGGGAGTTACAGAAAAATATGCTGATGAATTCGCTAAATATCCACATCTAAACAGTGCGGAGTACGAAAACAGCTATAGAATTAATCATCCTGAGGTTATAGATAAGCATATTAGGGGTATTAAGGGAATAGTTGCCAAACCTGGATTTGGTCAATGGGTTAAGCGACAATCCATTCAAGTATTAGCTAGAGAAATTAGATATTAATAGTAAAAAACATAAAGAGGTGGTAAGTCTTAATCACCACCTCCTTGCAATGGTGTGAAGTAATTGCTAAGCAATTAGCCCTGATATTTAAATGAAAGGGGAGATATATTAATGACTAGACATGCAATTGTAGTAATAGATATGCTTAATGACTTTGCAAACCCAAAAGGAGCTTTATATTGTGAGGGAGCAGGAAGAATAACAAAGAATCTTCAAGAGCTTTTCAAATGGGTAAGAGCAAGAAATGCAAAAGGAAAAGACGACATCCAATTGGTTCATATTCAAGAGGCACATAGAAAGAAGGATGCAGACTTTAGAGTAAGACCGGTCCATGCAGTAGATGGAACTTGGGGCTCAG
>CAZTEN010000340.1:0-1566 GCA_964612495.1 uncultured Tissierella sp.
TAAAGGAGAAAATGCCATGTTAAGACCAACATTCGCTGGGTTTCAGGTTGCAAAAAGAGGCTTAAGTGCGAGCCAAAAATTATTGGATGTTACAGGACAAAATATTACTAATATAAATACAGATGGTTATACAAGACAAAGAGTAGATTTGTATTCTATAGCTCATAGCAGTGGGATGGATAAATTTGCAATGCATGGAGGTCAAATAGGACGAGGTGTTGGTGATTTCGGACCCTCGCAAATAAGAGACCCGTTTTTAGATATTAGATATAGAAATGAAGCAGCTAAGGTAGGTAGAGAGGAAGTTTTAGGTGATGCTATTGCTGACCTTGAGGAAATATTTGGAGAGATAAGTAAGGGAGGCTTAGATTCTCAGTTTTCAAATATGATTTCACAGTTGCAAGCATTAAGTGCAACACCTTCAGACCCAGTTATAGAAGGTGTAGTTAAAACAGCAGCTACAATGATTACACAGCTGTTTAATCACTATTCTAAGCAATTACAAACAGTAAGAGAGCAGCAGACAACTTATTTAGATGATTCAGTTAATGTAACAAATAGATTAATGTCTCAAATAGCTGAGTTAAATAAACAAATTAGAAGTCAAAATATCCATGGTGACAAGGCCCTAGAGCTTAATGACAGAAGAAATTCATTAATAGATGAACTATCGACATATATGAATATAGAAGTTATAAGAAGAGTTGAGTCTATTGGAAGTGATAAAGAAATTGAAGTGTTGTCAATAGTTTCTAAGGATATTATGGTGACAGATAATTCGACAACACCAGCTACAACAAGGGGCTTGAATTTAGTCGATGGTAAGGATTTCTCAAAATTAGAGTTTGATAAATCAAATATTAAAGATATGAGAATTAAACTTATTCAATCTGCTGATGCAGCACTGACAGTTCCAACACCACCAACTGCACCACCTGATATTACATCTAGCCTTGAGAGGGGTCAAATATCAGGATATTTAGCATTTTTAAATAATAAAGCTGAATTTACAGATAATACTAACTTTACAACAAAGGATAGAGGAATTCAATTTTATGAAGGTATGCTAGACAAGCTTGCTAATACATTTGCTACTATGTTTAATGATGCAAATAGAAAAGTAACAAGTCATGATGCATCAGGCAATCCAATATATGTTCTCGACCCTGTAACAAATAAAATGGTTCTTCAAACAGGAACCTACGATGAAAAGCCGTTATTTGAAGCTACAGGTGGTGGAGTTATAACCGCAGGTAATATAAAAATATCTGATGCTTGGAGAGATAATACTAAGTCATATATAACTAATACTAACAAAATGCCTATATATATTGAAGTTGCGCCAGGTGAAGGCGATTATAGTTTGGATGCATCTAATAATTATATTCCAGATCCAAACGGAAACTATAAAATGACTGACTCGTCAGCAGCAAATGACAATATATTTAATTTAATTAGTTCACCATATGATGATTTATTAAACCATGCAGTTAGAGAAGGAAGCACAGACAGATTTATTGTTAACAAATAAAATAACAATGGAGGTATAGCATATATACCAAAATC
>CAZTEN010000341.1:0-1562 GCA_964612495.1 uncultured Tissierella sp.
TTCCCGTCTCAGTGGAATTATTTTATCGAAATATCCAAATAGCAATAACGAGGTGAAATGGTGTGAAGTAATTGCTAGGCAATTACCTCTGATATTTAAATACTTTACAAATTTCAAAATGGGATATATAATAAATTTCAAACAATTACATATTTTATAATAAAGGTGCCGTAAGGAGAATAGAGAATCGGGTGTAAATCCCGAGCGGACCCACCACTGTAAATGAGGAGCTATGTATGATAACCACTGGAAACGGGAAGGGATACATAGCCATGAATCTTAGCCAGGAGACCTGCCTATATTATAACAATATCCATAAGCGAAGGTAAAGTTTGTGATCAATTTTTATTGATTATAAATTTTACTTTTTTTTATTTCTCAGGAGGTAATAATATGAATTTCATCAATTCAAGCTAGATTAACAACAAAATAAGTCTATATACCACAATTTAATTGGGTTAGGATTTAACGGTAAATAGTATTGTTGCAAATTTTTTAAAAGGTTAGATATTAAAATAATTATTTAGGAGTGAATAAAAAATGATTTCTAAAAAGGATATTTTTTTAAATTTAATGACTTGGTCAGAGTTGCAAAAGCGTTTGGAGGAAACAGATACTGTTTTAATACCTGTTGGTCAAACGGAACAACACGGACACCATTTGCCTCTTGAGGTAGATAACTATATTGCCGTGGGGATTGCAGAAAGAGTTGCAATTGCTACATATGATACAGCTAAACCAGTAGTTGCGCCAACAATAGCCTTTGGATATTCTGATTTGCCTGAATTTAGGCGCTATCCTGGTACGTTTTTTATGAGTCCCGAAACATTAATTAGTATTTATAAAGAAGTGGCAACTTCTTTAGTAAGAATGGGTTTTAAAAAGGTCATTTTTATAAATGTACATAGCTGTAATCCTCCTTTTATTGAAGAAGCAATAAGGCAACTAACTAGAGAAACGAAGGCTTTTTTTGCCCTTGGTAATTTTCTCACATTAGTACAAGAGGAAGCAGAAAAAGTCTTAAAGGAAATGGGAAAAGAGGTATGGGGACATGCCTGCATAGTTGAAACTTCAATGTCGATGGTGTTTGGTGCGGAAGTACGTGAAGATATGGTAGATAGTTTTGTAGTTAAGCCTATTGCGAAAGAACTACAAAGTTATTTTCCTAAGCCAACGCCAGGAATTACTATACCTTGTTATGAGATGCCTGAAATTATGGAATCAATATGGCCAGAAGAATCCCCTGGCCCTATGGGAGATCCTACTGGATATTCCGAAAAACTTGGGGAAAGATTCATTAAAGCTTGTGTTGATCCTCTTGTGGAGTTGGTTAATAACATAAAAACCTTAAATGTTGAAATTCCTAAGGATATATACTAATTGGCAAGTAACACTCTAATGATAGATTAGACAAATAACGACAAAAAGTGCATGCGAATAATTGTATAATATTGTGGCAGAACTTTGGATGAGAGAGGTGAGGTAATGCAGAATATAAATGAGTTTGAGCTTCTTGAGATAATTGATAGTTCTTCGGAAGGCTCATTTATATGCGATATGGA
>CAZTEN010000342.1:0-1560 GCA_964612495.1 uncultured Tissierella sp.
TTATGATAGCTTGTGCTAATAGAGTAGCAGTTGTAGTACCGTCTCCAGCAACATCATTAGTCTTAGTAGCAACTTCTTTAACAAGTTGAGCACCCATGTTTTCATATTTATCTTCTAATTCGATTTCACGAGCTATTGTAACCCCATCATTTGTTATAAGAGGTGCGCCGAATTTCTTATCAAGTACAACATTTCTTCCCTTAGGTCCTAATGTAACCTTTACAGTATCAGCTAATTTATTAATTCCTCTTTCCATTGAACGGCGAGCGTCTTCGCCAAATTTGATTTCCTTAGCCATTTATATACACACTCCTTTTTATTCTACTACTGCTAATACGTCACTTAATTTTAATATTATTACTTCTTCACCTTCTACTTTTATTTCAGTTCCTGAATATTTGGAGAATATTACTTTATCTCCAACCTTTACCTGATCTTTTTTCTTTTCATCATTAGTAATTTCATCCCCAACAGCTACTACTTCAGCCATGGTTGGCTGCTCTTGAGCAGCACTTGGTAGTACGATACCGCTCTTAGTCTTTTCTTCTACTTCAACCTTTTTAATTACTAATCTGTCTCCTAATGGTCTTAAACTCAATTTTGTAACCTCCTTAATATATATTGCTTTTATTAAGATGATTTTTCATCTTATTTAAATATCAGTTGTAATTGCGCAGCAATTACTTCACACCATTGCAACGAGGTGCTGATTAATTCATATTACCTCGTTATTAGCACTCACTTTAACTGAGTGCTAATACCAATGAATTCATCTTACTTTAAATGCCTGAGTATTTCAAATTTTGGGATTGACCAAATTCCTTAAATAAATTCTTCTTGCTTAATATTGCTCTGTTTTTCTCCGTTTTTCTTTGAATTTCATTTTTTATCCTATAAAAGGCTAATTATTGAGAAGTATATTAGGGGTATAAATATAGCCGGCAGCATATTGGCCACCTTTATCTTCTTAAATCCCATTAGATTAATTCCTATTGCCAAAATCAATAATCCTCCTACAGCCGACATTTCATTAATTGCCTCAGGTGTAAGAAAATCCTTGATTACAGTAGCAAAAAGGGTTAGGGCACCTTGATAAACAAATACGGGAATAGCAGAAAAAGCCACCCCAATCCCTAATGATGATGCAAATAATATTGCTGTTATGCCGTCTAGGATTGATTTAGCAAAGAGGGTTTCATGATTTCCCGAAAGTCCTGATTCAAGGGCCCCCACTATTGCCATGGCCCCTATACAATAAACAAGAGATGCTGTAACAAAGCCCTTAGAAAAATTGGAGTCTCCTTTGCCGAATCTCTTTTCCATACTAAGTCCTAAATGGTCTAAGCGCTTGTCTATATCTAAGGCTTCTCCAATAAGGCTTCCGATTACTATACTTGCAATGACCAATATTATATTTTTTGCCTCTATTCCTCCCATTAGGCCTATTAGGACTACCGAAAGTCCAATCCCATCCATAATTGTATCCTTGTATGATTCCTTTATACCTTTTTTTATAATAATTCCGAATAATGCTCCTAAAATAATTGCTCCTGCATTTAC
>CAZTEN010000343.1:0-1551 GCA_964612495.1 uncultured Tissierella sp.
AATCTCGTGGCAATGTGGTAAACCCTGATGATATTGTAAGGGACTACGGTGCTGATACCCTTAGAACCTATGAAATGTTCATAGGAGATTTTGAAAAGAGTGTCCCATGGTCAGAAAATGGAGTTAAGGGTTGTAGGAGATTCTTAGAGAGGGTATGGAGACTTCAAGATATTTTAGTAGATGGAGAAAACTATACTAAGGAACTTGAATCCAATATCCATAAGACTATTAAGAAGGTATCTGAGGACTTTGAAAACTTAAAATACAATACGGGAATAGCTGCCATGATGGCATTGATAAATGACTTTAATGGCCATGGGAAAATAAATAAAAAGGATTTTGAAACTTTCTTAATTCTTCTTAATCCGGTTGCACCACATATAACAGAGGAGCTATGGCAAGTTATTGGTCTTGAGGGATATTTATTCGATGCAACTTGGCCGGTATACGATGAAGCTAAGACCAAGGATGAATTTATTGAAATGCCTATTCAGATTAATGGAAAGGTAAGGGGCAAGGTAATAGTAAATGTAACTGATACTCAAGATGATGTAAGGGAAAAAGCTCTTCAGGATGAATCTATAGCCAAATTTATAGGGGATAAGAAAATATTCAAAGAAATCTTTGTAATGGGTAAGATTTATAATATAGTTGTAAAATAATATGAGAGGTGGGGAAAGCTCCACCTCCTTACATATCTCTATAAACTTGATTAATCATAGAATTTAATAAGAATACCAGGAGGTCTATGGATGAGTAGAATTAAGATTATAACCGATAGTACTTGCTATATCTCAAAGGAATATGTAGATAAGGAGAATCTAGTTATAGTTCCCTTAAGCTATGTATTTGATGGGGTTTCCAGCAAAGAAGGTTTTAAAGGAGAATTTGATGAATTCTTTAAAAAGCTTAGTAGCACCAAGCTTTTTCCAACGACCTCGCAACCTGCAGCCGGAGATTTTGTGAAGGCTTTTAATGAAGGATTAATGGATAACGATGAAATAATAGTTATTGTTTTATCTTCTAAGATAAGTGGCACTTATAATAGTGCTTTATTGGCTAAAAATATGTTAGAGGATAAGAAAATTACTATTATAGACTCTGAAACCTCAGCTTCCAATCTAAGATTTCTTGTAGAAGATGCTGTAGATATGGCTAAAGCCGGGAAGAGTTCAGAGGAAATAATAGATTATATAAATAATAAAAAGAAAAATACTCATATCTATTTATCAACCGGAAGCTTAGAGTATTTGAGCAGGGGAGGAAGGTTATCAGGAGTTCAAGCTACCCTTGGAAATCTGTTGAGTATTAAACCAATAATCGAACTTAAAGATGGAAAACTAGAACTGATTGAAAAGGTGAGAGGTAGTAACAAAGCCTTATCATCTATTATTTCTAAGATACCTAAAGATGTAAAAAAGATAGGGATTTGTCATATATTGGATATGGAAGAAGCTTTGAAAATTAAGACCCAAATCCAAGAGAAATTTCCTAATGTTCTTGTTACCATAGATGAACTAGGTCCGGTAATTGGAGCCCATCTAGGACCTA
>CAZTEN010000344.1:0-1539 GCA_964612495.1 uncultured Tissierella sp.
TGCCAAAAATGAAATAATAGTAGCTATACAAAAGGAAATTGCCGAATGTCCGCTAACGGTACCCCCTTGTAAATGGGTGCCTCTTTCCCTATAAAATAAAGCCTTAAATCCTATAGTCAAGAGAGTAACCAGAAGTAGGGCAACAAAAGTCAAATGGATATCATTGCTCTTTATTTTAAAGAGTACATAATTTGCAATAGGATTTAACCTATCAAAAAAGAGCAGGTATCCAACTATAATAGCGTTTATAGAGGCTATTAATACGGCCCCTGCCGATATATCCTTTGCAATTTTTGCTAAAGGGTGATACTTTTTAGTAATCATATCAATTGTCTTTTCAATAGCAGTATTTATCATTTCCGTGACAATAACAAGAGCTACTGCAAAGAGTAGAATCATAAACTCAAGCCTTGAAAAATCAAAGAAGAGGCTGAAAATTATGACAGATATAGAAGCTATATAGTGAAACCTTAAATTCTTTTCAGTTTTCATAGCGGTCAATATGCCAGTTACGGCATAGTTAAAGCTGTTGATTATATCTTTAATCTTCATATTATCCCTGCTATTCTTTAAAGATTTTTAAATTTTTCATTACCTGCTTTTCCTTATTTCTCATAACGATCTTATCCTCTTCCATCATATGGTCATAACCCATTAAATGAAACATACTATGACATGTAAGATATGCGATTTCCCTTTCTATAGAGTGTCCAAATTCAATTGATTGTTCATCTGCCTTTTCTATAGATATGATTATATCCCCTAGAATTGGAGACCCTAAATCAAATTCATCTTCCATTGGAAAAGATAGCACATCAGTTTCACTATCCACATTCCTATATTGACGATTTAACTCCCTAATTTCAGCATTCTCTACGAAGGAAATGCTAACTTCAAAATTTCCTTCAATTCCTTCTACACTTAAGGACTCTAAAATAACCTTCTCTAAAAGGTCTTCTAAGTCTTTAGTTATTTCGTATTTTGACTGCCTGTTGTCTATATAATACTCCATTTATATCCACTTCCTCAAGGCTAATAACGAGGTGAAGATGTCCCCATCTCGTTTCAGTAGTGTGAGGCAATCGCATAGCAATTGCTTCCTATACTTAAATTAGTTAATTTAATATTTCATTTTCATGTTTTTCATAGGCATCTATTATTCTTTGTACCAATGGATGTCTTACTATATCATGTTTGGAAAAGTGAATGAAGTCAATACCCTTCACATTATCTAGAATCTTAATAACGCTCTTTAATCCAGACTGCTTTCCCTTTGGCAAATCAATTTGAGTTACATCCCCGGTGATTATAGCTTTTGAACCAAATCCAAGTCTAGTCAAAAACATTTTCATCTGCTCATTTGATGTGTTTTGAGCTTCATCAAGAATTACATAAGCCGAATCCAAAGTTCTTCCCCTCATATAGGCAAGAGGTGCAACCTCAATAAGCCCTTTTTCCAAATACCTTTCATAAACTTCAAATCCTAGTATTTCAAAAAGAGCATCATATATAGGCCTTAAATATGGATCTACTTTTTCT
>CAZTEN010000345.1:0-1527 GCA_964612495.1 uncultured Tissierella sp.
CACGGTTAGTTTGTTCCACTACCATTGGTACTAAAGCCATAATCATCCCTCCTATCTCTACTATATAAATTTAACCTTTGTCAAAAGAAGGTCTATTACTTTACTATTTGTTATACCCGCCTTTAGATATCCTAAATCTCCTTTTTTCATATCTGTAATAAACTTTTCGATGTCTTCTTGCTTATATTGTTCTGCTATTTTAGTAAGTTCAGCATCTATTTCTTCTTCACTTACTTGAACATCCTCTGCATTTCCTATGGCCTCAAGCACTAAGTCGCCTCTAACTTTTTTTTCTGCAACTGGTCTTAATTGTCCTCTTAGTTGTTCTATATTCATTCCAGTATATTCTAAATATTTGTCTAGTTCAAGACCTTGCATTCTCATTCTATATTCAAAATCTGCTACTTCATTGTCTACTTGTGAATTGATCATTCCTTCTGGAATATCCACTTCAGTTAATTCAACTACCTTTTCAACAACTCTATTTTCTTTGTCGATTTTTTCTTGGCTTGCATAGGATTCTTCTAGCTTTGATTTGATATCAGCTTTGTAATCTTCTAATGTATCAAATTCGCTTACATCCTTAGCAAATTCATCATCTAATACCGGAAGCTCTTTTGTCTTTATTTCATGGATTGTTACTTTAAACATAGCAGGTTTTCCCTTGAGATTCTCTGCATGGTATTCTTCTGGAAAAGTAACATTAACTTCTACTTCTTCACCCTTTTTCTTACCTATAAGTTGTTCTTCGAATCCTGGGATAAAAGTATTAGAGCCAATTTCCAGAGTCTGCCCTTCTGCAGTTCCACCATCAAATTGTTCTCCGTCTGCAAAACCTGCAAAATCTATAGTTAAAATATCGCCCTTTTGAACTTCTCTGTCACCGGCATCAATTAACCTACCATTGGACTCCTGAGCTCTCTTTAACTCAGCTTCAACCATTTCATCTGTAACATTATACTCAATCTTTTCTAATTCTATATTATTATAATCTCCAAGTTTAACCTCAGGCTTAACATCTACATGGAACTTAACTACTATTGGTTGACCCTTAACAATTTCATCTACATCTACATGTGGTGAATCCACCGGTTCTAAATTTAATTCTTTAATAGCTTCATCATATGCCTTTGGCAATAATGCATTAATAGCATCTTCATAGAAGAAATCTTCTCCATAGTTCATATCGATAATCTTCTTTGGAACTTTGCCCTTTCTAAAACCAGGTATATTGAATTTTCCCCTGTTCTTAAGATAAGCCTCTTGTACTGCTTTTTCAAATTTGTCTGATTCCAATTCAATATTAAAATATACTTTATAGTTTTCCTTTTTCTCAAATACTGCCATGTTTCTTGCCCCCTAAAAAATAGATATTTTCTTTCGTTTTTAACTATATACGATTTTAACTATATAATTATATCATAAATTTTTGACATAACAAACATTATCTAAATACATAGTAAAAAAACCAATGGAATAACCACTGGTTTCATCTGGTGCGGGATAGAGGACTTGAACCCCCACGTC
>CAZTEN010000346.1:0-1525 GCA_964612495.1 uncultured Tissierella sp.
TCCATCAATGACCTTGAATCGTACCTAAGTCCATCTAAGTCTACCTTAGAATATGCATAGGCTGTTGAAACTCTTATCCCCGGATTGGCTATGAGGATATATTTTTCTTTAAAGGGTTCTAGCCTAGTTAGCTTCTCACCTATACCCCTTGCCCTGGCTGTTTTTCCCATAATACAAAATGGTATATCAGCTCCGATTCTGACTCCGATTTTCATAAGCTCTTCTTCTGAAAGTTTAAGATTCCAAAGCTGGTTTATAGCCTTTAAAGTTGCCGCTCCATTTGAACTTCCTCCAGCCAATCCTGCCTCAACAGGAATTCTTTTATCTATTCTAATTGTAATTCCTCTATAAATACCGAATATTTCTTTCATCAATTCCCAAGCCTTGTATACAAGGTTGGATGAATCTAATGGAATCTCCTTTGAATTTGACTCGATTCTTATTCCATCCTTATTATCTGAGAAAACAAGTTCATCACATAGGTCTATTTCCTGCATTATACTGTCTATTTCATGATAACCATCTTCTCTTTTATAAAGAATTTCAAGGGCTAAGTTTACCTTTGCATAGGACTTTAAATGTAATTCTTCCATTTTACTTCTCCTTAAGTTAATCTAACCCTTCAATTATAACACAAATTGGAAACACAGTGAACAACGAATACCGAACTTATTCACTCTTAACTATTTTTTCACTGTTCACTGTTAGTTGTTCACTGTTCACCGCCTATACAGCTACATCATCAACTATCTTTTCGATTATAATCTTGTCTCCGGGATGGAGCTCTGTGGTGTTGTTGGATAGTAGAATCTGTTCTATGGTTGTGTTATATCTTTTAGCAATATCCCATAGGTCATCATTTTTCTGTACGAAATAGATTGTAATACTTGGTTTGTTTTTCTTATCAAATACTTCCTTAGTCTCTTTTATCTCTTTAATTGAATATATTTTTTTATTCCTACCAAGGCTTATATCCATTCCTACCTTTCCTGATATATTCAGGTTATCACGTTTTAAATTATAGTCTATACCATCTAAGCTAGCCTCTATTTCAAGAATATCAGCCCCTTCTGCATGCTCATATATATTTGACCTAAATGGATAGTCAAGCTTATGGCTATTTAAGTCTCCTGAAATTCGGTCGATGTATTGAATCTCAAGAGTTACCACTCCGTCTATGACAATTGATTCATCTGTAAGTCTTTTCTCTAGAAGGTTAACACTACCATCTACCATAAGAATTTCACTAGCATCAATATCCGAAATCTCTATATCTAGATTTTCTTCATAATTTATGTCCCTAAGGTTTTCATTTATTCTAATCTCTTCTCTCTCCAAAAGTACATTTTCCTTGGTAGAATATGCATCTATTATTAGGTCCCTAGACTTGTTTTCATATACCTTACCTGTTGCCCTTACCTTCACTTCCAGGTCAACAAGCCTTCTTTCTCCATCTTCATCGCCTATTACTTCGTAAATCCCATCAACTACCTCAAGCTCCAATTGACCCTTCAGTTCAGGATTT
>CAZTEN010000347.1:0-1039 GCA_964612495.1 uncultured Tissierella sp.
GCTTAAAACTGTTCAAAAGACGCTTGGCTTTTTGAAATTCAACCTCTGATATACCATCTTGATTTAACGTGTATTTTTCAACCACTGCCATAATTGGTTCATCTTGATTTCCTATATTTACTATATAATCCGTTATCTCCATGCTCAACTAAACCTCCCTAATCCAATAGCCTTCCAGTCATTATTACCTTAGCTAAATAATCTTCATCTTCTGTCTGCATGACCACCAATTCTCTGTAAGGTGCTTCCTTTCTAGGTGCCACTATAATATCTCCAACTTTTGGAGCTGCATTTTCATCACATACAACATAATTTCCATAATTGATTCCATAGACTGGTAACCCTGTACCATTTACAATCATGACAGACAGCCTTGCCTCTTCATATCCCGAAAATGATATAGCCCCCTCCTTAAAAGCAATTGGATGTTTCATAAAATCATTAAAAGTTATCAAATACCCCTTTCACCGTCCTTCGTTCAGTCCTTCAACAAACCACATATTTTCGCCTTCATAATACAAGTATTTATCCTGTCCACATATCTGACAAGTATATCTCATTCCGACGCCACCAGCTTTTAAACTGGCTGCACGTCTGACGTCTTTAATTCTATCTATATCAAATTTTCTTCCATCTTCCCATGTAATACTCTGTGGCATTAATTGCCCCTCCTTGGAGAATCTGGCTAATACATCTACATATATTTTACTCAATTTATTCACTCCTGTTTTGGTTATTCAAAATAACCATGTGGATGAACCGTATGTTCTTCCCTGGCATTTAAAGATGACAATAACTTGTCCTGATACATAAGTCCACGCTGCACACTATAAAAACCAAATCTTTGACGAATATAATCAACAGTTACATCCATTTTTATCAGTTTCTCTCTTTGTTCAAAGTCCATAAACAAATCCAGTTGCTCAGGGAAAGTGTCTGCAACCAGTTCTGCTCCTCTGACACCTATACTTCTAATTGCTTTTGTCCAAGAATAATTTTCTTTAATTGAGTACCTAACAAAGTCTCGTGATTAACATGG
>CAZTEN010000347.1:1049-1519 GCA_964612495.1 uncultured Tissierella sp.
CCAAGCATAATTTTCTTTAAACAATCGAAAGGCTTCTTCTGCAATTTCCTTTGTAATATTCGTAGCATGATTTATCTTTCTCTGCCGAGTAAAAGAATATAAATCATTATCCCGAATAGATATTTCAACAACTTGACACTTGAATCCATTCTCACGTAATCTTGCAGATACACTTTCTGCAAGTACAGTCGGTACAATCTTAACATCCTCATTATTCTCTAAATCTCTTGGTGTCGTTGTACTATTACCTATGGACTTAATAGGGGCATGATAATCTTCAGCATTCACTGGCGATTCATCCCATCCATTGGCAAAGCTATGGATGATTAGTCCCATCTTTCCAAGTCTTCCTTTAAGAATATCTGGAGAAGAACTAGCTAAATCTCCAATGGTCTGAATTCCAACAGCTTTTAACTTTGAATATGTACTTCTACCCACATACAACAGATCATTGACTGGAAGTTTCCATG
>CAZTEN010000348.1:0-1515 GCA_964612495.1 uncultured Tissierella sp.
CTATAATAGAGTTAAAGAGATGGAAAAGGAATACTAGAAATATTCAGATTATAGAGTGATTCAATTTTTTAAAATTTACTTAATACTGGTTAATAAAATGTATAATAAATACAAAACCGTAAATAATAATCTTAAAATAATAGATGAAAAGGTGATAAATTGAAAAAATTATTAGCGGTTTTAATTTCAGTATTTATGGTTATGGCTTTAGTAGCAGCATGTACTCCAGCAGAGACTCCTGACGAGAATCCTCCAATGGAAGATGAAACACCATTAGACAATGGTACCCCTGATAGTGGAAATCCATTGGATGAAGAACCAACAAATGATAATATGGATTCACCATTGGACGAAAATTCTCCAACAGACGATAATCAAGGAAATATTGACCTTGAAGGAGTAGAGTTTGGAATGAATGAAGATATTCCAAAAGAAGCATTTATATTTTTAGAAGATGAACTGATAGAAACTAATGATTATGGATATTTTGAAGCTGTATAGAAAAAAAAAGGATTGAATTCTATTAATAGAATTCAATCCTTTTTTCTATTCCCACTCAGGTGTGTAGTCTGTTGTAGCTGAAGAATAATCTTGAGCAAGACCATTTTCCAAACCAATTTCGAAGAAATAGTCTATAAGCTCATCATATTCCTCCTCGGCAATTCTACGGTTGATATCTTCCATATTTACAGCATTATGCACTGGAGTATATTGAGCCATTAGGCTTATTGGTATTTCAAGAGGAAGATTATCTCTTATCCACTTAAGGACCTTTTTCGAATCCTCTTTAAGGCCTGGCAGTAGAAGGTGCCTAATCATAAGTCCCGTATTAATAATACCATCCTCATTATATTTAGGAGCTCCAACCTGCCTATACATCTCAAGTATTGCCTGTGTAGCAATGTTAAAATAATCCTTTGCCTTAGAGTATTTAAGAGCATATTTATTATCGTAGTATTTTAAATCCGGTAGATATACATCGATTAAGCCTTCTAACAATCTAAGCCCTTCAACAGTCTCATAGCCGTTGGTATTATAGACTATAGGTATTGTTAGCCCATTTTCTAGTGCAATTTTCAAGGATGCTGCCACTTGAGGTATATAATGGGTTGCTGATACTAGGTTTATATTTAAGGCACCTTTATTTTGAAGATTCAAGTATTCTTGAGCCAATTCCTCAAGACTTAGTTCTCTTCCTAAATCCCCCTGGCTAATTTTGTAATTTTGGCAGAATACACATTGTAAGTTACAATGCGAAAAAAATACCGTGCCTGAACCGGCTTTACCGCTGATACAAGGCTCTTCCCAATAATGTAGGGTAGCAAGGGCAATTTTAGGAGGTTTTCCTGCCTTACAAACTCCATTTTTTTCAAATCTATTAATTTTACATTTATTTGGACAAATTTCACATTTATCTAAATACTTATCTAATAAGCTCATATATTTCACCCAAGATATTTTATCATAAGCATAGAACTAATACATTCTTTTTTTATTTTCCTTATTGCCCTACTT